>CAXTVL010000023.1:0-7269 GCA_964247515.1 uncultured Acetobacteraceae bacterium
GGTTCGCTGCGCGGCAAGCTGCGCGACGGGCTGCGCGGCCTGCTCGACGGCTTGGACCGCTGGCGCGACATGCTGGGCCGCGACGGCCACGTGGTCACGCTGGAGACGATGCTCGACGAGAGCGGCTACACCGAGATGTGGCGCCAGGACAAATCCGCCGACGCGCCCGGGCGGCTGGAGAACTTGAAGGAGCTGGTGCGCGCCCTGGCCGACTTCGAGACGCTGGCGGGCTTCCTCGACCATGTCAGCCTGGTCATGGAGAACGAAGAGAGTGCGGCGACCGATCGCGCCAACCTGATGACCTTGCACGCCGCCAAGGGGCTGGAGTTCGACACCGTGTTCCTGCCTGGCTGGGAGGAGGGGCTGTTCCCCAGCCAGCGCACCATGGACGAGAGCGGCGCCAAGGGGCTGGAGGAGGAGCGCCGCCTCGCCTATGTGGGCCTCACGCGCGCGCGGCGGCGTGCGGTGGTGAGCCACGCCGCCAACCGGCGCATCTACGCCAACTGGCAGAGCAGCATCCCCAGCCGCTTCGTCGACGAACTGCCCGAGGCCGAGATCGAGCGCGCCGGCTCGCAGGCCTTGGCGCGCGAGCGGCTGGCGAGTGCGCCCAGCGTGTTCGCGGGCCAGTTTCCGATGCTGGCGCGCCGTCCGGTCCGCGACATCGAGGCGTGGGAGGCGCCGGCCCGACCGCCGGCCGCAGCCGCGATCCCGGTCGGCGCGCGCGTGGTCCCCCAGAAGTTAGGCTACCGCACCCCCCCCCGCCCGGGGGGGCCGCGCGCGCCCCCCCCCCCCCCCCCCCCCCCCCCCCCGCCCCCGCCCCCCACGACGACCGGCTCGACATCGCGTTCGAGACCTCCGGCCCGAAGCGGCTGCTCGACCGTTTCGTGGAGCGCGCGTGACGCGGGCGCGCCATGCGACGGCGCTGGAGACGGTCAGCGTCACCGTGCCCGAGCGCGCCTTGGAGCTGTACGAGGCGGCGCTGGCGCGTGTGTGCGGCACGGTCGGCTTCTTCCTCGACGAGGACACCGGCCTGTGGCGGGTCGAGGGGGTCAAGGATCAGGGCGCCGGCGAGGCGGAACTGGCGATGTCGCTGGCCCTGGCCGATGCCGTGTCCGGTGTCGCGTGCGCGCTGCATCGCGCGGCGACGCCAGCCGAGGGATGGCTGGCGCGCACCCATTCGGCGTTCCCCGAGCAGAAGGTGGGCCGGCGGTTCACCATCCGCGGCACCCACCTGACCGGAACCGCCCTGCCCGGCCGGATCGCGGTGGTGCTCGACGCGGCGCTGGCGTTCGGCTCGGGCGAACATGGCTCGACCCGCGGTTGCCTACGGGCACTGGAGCGGGTGGCCATGCTGCGACCGCGCCGCATCCTCGACCTCGGCACCGGAAGCGGCATCCTGGCGATGGCGGCGGCGAAGCTGCTGCATCGGCGGGTGAGGGCGACCGACATCGAGCCGTGGTCGGTCCGTATCGCCCGCGAAAACATCAGGAGAAACGGCCTGTCACCGATGATCCAGGTGCGCCGCGCTGACGGCTGGACCGCGCCCTGGGTCAGACAAGGCGCGCCCTACGATCTGGTATTTGCCAACATTCTCGCCCGACCTTTGTGCCGAATGGCAGGAAGTCTGAGCAAGTCGTTGGCCAAAGACGGGCGAGTTGTGCTGTCGGGATTGTTGCGCAGCCAAGTCCGTTGGGTATTGGCGGCGCATCGGCGGCATGGCCTGGTGCCGGAGGCGGTGTTGCACGAGGGCGCTTGGGCCACCCTCGTGCTGCACCGTGGTTCGCGTCAGGCGGCCTGACGGCGTTGCGCGAACTCGGGGTCGAACACCCGGGGCAGGTCGCCGCGCGCCAGCCCGATATCGGCAAGCTCGTGGTCGGACAGCGCCGACAGCTCGCTCAACACCGCCCGGCGGCGCGGCATCTCGGCAAACCACTCGCCGAGGCTCGCCAGCCAGGCAACGATCCCCCTGCGCCGGCTCGGCGTCGCGTAAGCGGCCGAACCGGACGTCGAGAGGGCGCTCGGGACAACGTAGGTCAGGTCACTGTTTGATACATGCGCGTTCATCGTCGTACTTCCTTCGGGAACTCGACACCGTGCCGGAATTCAGTTGGCTGCCGAGTTCTTGTGCACCGCAATATGTGCTTTTACGGCGGCTTTATGCAGTGACCGATTGCCGGAGCAGCCAAGCCCAGAACGCATGACTAGGCCTAAAGCCATGACGAGAACGTGACCCTAACGTGAAGGTGTGAATCGATGGCACAGCAGCAACTTGCTGATTTGCGCAAGGAAATGCAGGCGGCGGGGATTTACGGCTGCCTCGTGCCACGGGCGGACGAGCACTTGGGCGAGTACGTGCCGCCGTCGGCCGAGCGGCTGGCGTTCCTCACCGGCTTCACCGGCAGCGCCGGCCTCGCGATCGTGCTGCCGGACCGCGCCTGCCTGTTCGTCGATGGCCGCTACACGCAGCAGGCGACGGCACAGACCGGGGACGGGTGGGAGCACCGCCACATCACCGAGCAGCCGCCGGCGGAGTGGCTGGCGGAGGCGGCACCGGGGCAGCCGATCGGCTACGATCCCTGGCTGGTCAGCGAGGAGCAGCTCGGCCGGTTCACCGCGGCCGGGTGTCGCATGGTGGCGCTGGAGCGCAACCCGATCGATGCGGTGTGGCGCGACCGTCCCGAGCCGCCGGCGAGTCCGGTGTCCATCCAGCCGCTGCCTTACTCGGGCAAGAGTTCGGCCGACAAGCGCGCCGAGATCGCCCACGTCCTGCGCGACGCCAAGCAGGACGCGACCATCGTAACCGATCCGGCCTCGCTGGCCTGGCTGTTCGACATCAGGGGCCAGGACGTGCCGTTCACGCCGTTCGCGCTCGGCTTCGCGATCCTGCGCAGCGACGCCCAGGCGGAGCTGTTCATCGACCCGGCCCGGCTGTCGCCGGACGTGCGCGCCTGGCTCGGCAACGCGGTAGGGGTCGCTGGACGCGCGCAGTTGCCGGACGCGTTGCGCGCCTTGTCCGGCCGCACGGTGCGGGTCGATCCGTCAAATTCGGCAACTTGGTTCGCGCAGACCCTGCGTGACGGCGGCGCCACCGTGATCGGGGCCATGGACCCCTGCCTGCTGCCCAAGGCGCGCAAGAACGCCGTCGAGCAGGAAGGCGCCCGGACGGCGCAGCGGCGCGACGCCGAGGCGGTGTGCCGCTTCCTGTGCTGGGCCCACTCGCACGCGGTCGGGCAGACCGAGCAAACGGCGGCCGACCGCTTGCTGTCGCTGCGCCAGGCGCTGCCCGAGTTCCGCGGCGAGAGCTTCCCCGCGATCTCCGCCGCGGGCGAGCACGGGGCCGTCATCCACTACCGGGTCGACGCCAGGACCGACCGGCGTATCGAGGCCGACGAGCTCTACCTGATCGATTCCGGCGCGCAGTTCCCGTGCGGCACCACCGACGTCACCCGGACGGTCTGGACCGGACCGGGCACGCCCCCGGACACGCTGCGCGACCGCTATACCCGCGTGCTGAAGGGCCACATCGCCATCGCCCAGTTGCGCTTCCCGCACGGCACCCATGGCGCGCACATCGACGGCTTCGCCCGGCAATCGCTGTGGCAGGCCGGGCTCGACTACGACCACGGCACCGGCCACGGCGTCGGCAGCTATCTCTCCGTGCATGAGGGGCCGGTCGGCCTCAGCCGCCTGGCACGGCCGGTGCCGCTGGAAGAGGGCATGATCCTGTCCAACGAGCCCGGCTTCTACGCGCCAGGCGAGTTCGGCATCAGGCTGGAGAACCTGCTGCTGGTGCGCCCATTCGCCGCACCCGGGCGCGCCTTCCTGGAGTTCGAGACGCTGACCCTGGCACCGTTCGATCGTCGGCTGATCGCGCGCGAGCTGCTGCTCGGGCATGAGGCCGCTTGGGTCGACGCCTATCACGCCCGTGTCGCGGCCGAGATCGGCCCCCGCCTCCAGGGCGAGGAACGCGCCTGGCTCGACCACGCCTGCCGGGCGCTCGCGGCCTAGCGGCTCAGCGGTCCTCGCGCGCCGCGACCGGCTGGGCGATCTTGTCCTGACCCACCTTGTCCTGACCTGCCTTGGGCTGGCTCACGATGAAGCGGTCGGGTTCCGGGACGATGTAGCCCAAGCCGCGCGAGGACATGATCGCCCGCTCGGGCAAGCCGTGCAGCGCCAGCTTGCGCCGCAGCTTCAGCACGAGCTGGTCGATGCTGCGGTCGTCAGGGGTGATCGGCCGCTTCAACGCCATCCGGCCGAGCCACTCGCGCGACACCGACACGCCCTCGGCCTCGACCAGCGTCTCCAGTGCCGAGAATTCCGCCTCGGTCAGGGCCGTGCTGACGGTGCCGGGCCCGATCAGCCGGCGCCGTGCGGCGTCGAGCAGCGTGCGCGGCCCGGCAGAGGAGCGCGACGCCTGCTCCAGCCGCGCCAGACGGCGATGCAGCGCCCGCACCCGCGCCGCCAGCTCCTTCAGCAGCGCCGGCTTGACCACGTAGTCATCGGCGCCGCGCTCCAGGCCGGCGATTCGGGTCGCCTCGGAATCGCTCGCGGTGACGACGATGACGCCGCAATCGCCGTCCTGCGCGAACCGTTGCACCAGCTCGATGCCATCCATGTCGGGCAGGCCAAGGTCGACCAGCACGATGTCGGGGGAGAACGATTCCTTGCAGGCGATCGCCCGCAGGCCGGTCGCGGCCTCCTCGACCAGCATCGCCTCGGCGCGCAGCGCCGCCGCGATCAGGTTGCTGACCCCCACCGTGTCCTCGACCACCAGGACCCGCAAGGGGCGGTGTTCGCCCAGTTCCCGCCGGGATGCCTGGGCCACAGCGCTGGATCGTTCCATGACGGCCGTTTTAGTCGAAGCACGAGACCCGATAAAGACTAAAACGTAACGATTGGTCTCAGGCCCCGGTCAACTCCCGCCACTGCGCCTCGGTCAGCACCGTGACACCCAGCTCGGCGGCCTTGCGTGCCTTGCTGCCGGCGTCCTCGCCGGCCACGAGGTAGTCGGTCTTGCGGGTGACGCTGTCGGTGACGCGGGCCCCGAGCTGCTGCGCCAGGGCCTTGGCCTCGGGCCGGGTCAGCGTCGGCAATGCCCCGGTGAACACGACCGTCTTGCCCGACAACGGACCTGCCTCGCCGGTGGTCGCGGCGTCCAGGATGGTGAGCTGCCCAGCCAGATCGTCGAGGGCCGCGACATTGCGTGGTTCGGCGAAGAAGGCCGCGAGTTCCTCGGCGATCGCGGGGCCGATGCCGACGATGCCGCCGAGGTCGCCGCGCGCCTCGGAGCCGACTGTCACGGCCGCCAGCATCTGCGCCCGCCAGGCCGGGTAGCTGCCATAGTGGCGGGCCAGCAGGCGGGCGTTGGCCTCGCCGATGCGGCGGATGCCGAGCGAGAATACGAAGCGCGCCAGTTCGATCCGCCGCCGCGCCTCGATCGCCTGCATCAGCTTGGCGGCACTGGTCTGCCCCCAGCCCGGCCGCTCGGCGATGGCGGCGGCGTGGTCGCGCAGCCGGAAGACGTCGGCGGGGGCCGCGATCAGCCGGTCGCGGTAGAACTCGCGGACGGTGCGCTCGCCCAATCCCTCGATGTCGAAGGCGGAGCGGGAGGCGAAGTGCACCAGCCGCTCCTCCATCTGGGCGCTGCAGGTGAGGCCCCCGGTGCAGCGGCGCACCACCTCGCCCGCGGCGCGCACCGCGAGGCTGCCGCACACCGGGCAGTGGTCGGGGAACTCGTAGGATACCGAGTCGGCCGGCCGCAGCGCCAGTTGCACCTCGACGATTTGCGGGATCACGTCGCCGGCGCGCTGCAACAGCACCGTGTCGCCGATCCGCGCATCCTTGCGCGCGATCTCGTCCTCGTTGTGCAGCGTGGCCCTGGTGACGAGCACGCCGCCGACATTGACCGGCAGCAGGGCCGCCACCGGCGTCAGCGCGCCAGTGCGCCCGACCTGGATCAGGATGTCCTGCAACACCGTGGTCGCGCGCTCGGCCGGGAACTTCCACGCCACGGCCCAGCGCGGCTCGCGGCCGGAGAAGCCCAGCCGGCGCTGCAACGCCAGGTCGTCGACCTTGTACACCACGCCGTCGATGTCGTACGGCAGGCCAGCGCGGTTCGCTGCCATCTCCGCCTGGAACGCTGCCGCCTCGACCTCGCCGTCGAGCCGCCGCGACAGCGGGTTGACGGCAAAGCCCCAGCCGCGCAGTCGCTCCAGGTACTCCCAATGCGAGGCGGCGAGCGGGGTGCTGGCCTCGCCCATGGCATAGGCGAACAGCGACAGGCGGCGGCCGGCGGTGATGCCGGCGTCGAGCTGGCGCAGGCTGCCGGCGGCGGCGTTGCGCGGGTTGGCGAAGGCGCGGGCGCCGGTCGAGAGCTGTGCCGCGTTCAGCGCCAGGAAGTCGGCCTTGGTCATGAACACCTCGCCGCGCACCTCGATCCGCGCCGGCGCGCCCGCGCCGAGCTGGCGTGGCACCGCGTCCATGGTGGCGAGGTTGGCGGTGACGTCCTCGCCCTCGGCGCCGTCGCCGCGCGTGGTCCCGGCCACGAACACGCCGTCCTCGTACAGCAGCGAGATCGACAGCCCGTCGATCTTCGGCTCGGCGACCCAGGCCCATGTCGCGGTGGCGCCCAGGAAGCGACGCACCCGGGCGCCGAACTCGACGAAGCCCGCCGTGTCGAACACGTTGTCGAGCGAGAGCATCGGCACGCCATGGCGGCGCTTGCGGAAGCCGCCGGCCGGGGCGGCGCCGACCCGCAGCGAGGGCGAATCGGGCCGCACCAGCTCGGGGAAGCGCGCCTCGATCTCGGCGTTGCGCCGGCGCAGCGCGTCGTATTCGGCGTCGGTGACGTCCGGGGCATCGCGCTCGTGATAGGCACGGTCGTAACGGGCCAGGAGCTCGGCCAGGCGGCGCAACTCGTCCGCCGCCTGCTCGGCGTCGATCTGGTCCGCCGCGATCACGCGAGCAGGCTCTCGGCCGCCGCCCGTGCGGCCGCGGTCACGGATTCGCCCGCCAACATGCGCGCGATCTCCTCGCGCCGCGCCGCGCCGTCCAGCGCCTCGACCAGCGTCTCGGCGCCGCCGGCACGGCTGCGCTTGGCGACGCGCAGGTGGGCCGCCCCGCGCGCCGCCACCTGCGGGCTGTGCGTCACCAACAGCACCTGCACCCGCTCGGCGACCCGCGCCAAGCGCTCGCCCACCGCCGCTGCAGTCGCGCCGCCGCTGCCGGCATCCACCACGATCACCTCGCCAGCCCCGGACACCGCCGCCA
>CAXTVL010000023.1:7279-16446 GCA_964247515.1 uncultured Acetobacteraceae bacterium
GGGCGCCGCCGATGCCGGAGTCCACCTCGTCGAACACCAGCGTGGGCACCGTCGAGTCGCCGGCCAGCACCACCTTGAGCGCCAGCAGCAACCGGCTCAGCTCGCCGCCGGAGGCGACCTTGCCGAGTGGCCCCGGCGCCTGGCCCGGGTTGGTGGCGATCAGGAACCGCGCCGCATCGGCCCCCTGCGCGCCCCAGGACGCCTCCTCCAGCCGCACCAGTTCGGTCACGAAGCGCGCCCGGTCGAGCCGTAACGGCGGCAGTTCGCGGGCCACCGCCGCGTCGAGCCGCGTCGCCGCTTGCTGCCGCATTTCCGACAACTAGGCGCCGCGCGCGGCGCACACGGCCCCTGCCGCCCAGCCTGGTATCCAACGAAGCACGCAACTCGGCAAGTTCGGCCACCGCGACGTTGTGCTTGCGCCCGGCGGCGCGCAACGCGAACAGCCGCTCCTCCGCCTGCTCCAACTGGCGCGGATCGGCCTCCACGGTCTCGGCCAGGCGCGAGAGCTGCGTCTCGGCCTCGGAGAGCGCTTCCTCGGCCTGCTCCAGCGCCGCCAACGCCGCCGCTTCGGCCTCGTTCGGCGTCGGCAGGCGTTGCAGCGCCCGGCTCGCGGCGCGCAACGACGCGGCCGGTCCGGCCGAACGGGCGCGCCCCTGCGACTGCGGGGTGAGCTCCGCGAGTGCCGCGGCGATGGTCTCGGCGCGCTTCTCGCCTTGCTGCAAGCGTTGCCGGTCTGCGGCCAGGCGCTCCTCCTCGTCGGGCTCGGGCGCCAGCGCCGCCAACTCGGCGACGGTGTGGCGCAGCCATTCCTGGTCGCGCATCGCCGCCGCGATCGCCTCGCGCGCCTCGGACAGCGTCGCCGCGGCGTCGCGCCAGGTCCGGAAACGGCGCGCCACCTCCTGACGAAGTGCCGGCGACACGCCGAACGCGTCGAGCAGCGCCGTGTGCCCGCCGACATCGGCGAGGCCCATCTGGTCGTGCTGGCCCTGCACCTCGACCAGTGTCGCTCCCACCCGGCGCAACAGGCCGGCGCCGACCGGCGCGTCGTTGGCGAAGGCGCGCGAGCGCCCGTCGCGCCCGACCACGCGGCGCAACACGATCTCGTCCTCGGCCTCGATGCCCTGCTCGTGCAGCACGGCATAGGCGGGGTGTCCCGGCGGCGGGCTGAACACTGCGGCGGCGGAGGCCTGCTCGCCACCCACCCGCACCAAGCCGGATTCCGCCCGCGCTCCCAAGGCCAGTCCCAGGCTGTCGAGCAGGATCGACTTGCCGGCGCCGGTCTCGCCGGTCAGCACGGTCAGGCCTGGGCCGAAGGCGAGGTCGAGGCGCTCGATCAACACCATGTCGCGGATCGACAGCGCCGTCAGCATCGGGCGGCCAGTTAGAAGATGGAGCCGAAGTTTCGGGCAAAGAAGCCGGGGTTGGCCACGGTGCCGCGCCCCGGCGCCGGCGTGACCTGGCCGTCGGCGATCAACTGGTTGTAGCTGTCCTCGTACCAGCGCGAGCCGGGATAGTTGTGCCCGAGCACCGCCGCCGTCCGGCGCGCCTGATCGGGCAGGCCCAGGATCAGGTAGATCTCGGTCAGCCGGTGCAGCGCCTCGGGCACGTGGTTGGTGGTCTGGTAATCGTCGACGACGCGCTGGAAGCGCCCGATCGCCGCCGCGTACAGGTGCTGGTCCTCGTACCAGCGGCCCACCTGCATCTCATGGCCGGCCAGGTGGTCGCGCGCCAGGTCGATCTTGAGGCGCGAGTCGCGGGCGTAGGCGCTATCCGGGAAGCGGTTGACCACTTCCTGCAGCGCCGTCATCGCCTCGTCGGTGCTCTTCTGGTCGCGCTGCACGTCGGCGATCTGCTCGTAGAAGCACAGGGCACGCAAGTAGTAGACGTAGGCGATGTCGCGGTGCGCCGGATGCAACTGGATGAAACGGTCGAGCGTGCCGATCGCGTCGGAGTAGTGGTTCTGCAAGTACTGGGCGTACGCCTGCATGAGTTGCGCGTTCACCGCCCAGCTCGAATACGGGTAGTATTGCTCGACCGCGTCGAACTCGGTGGATGCGGTGGCGTAGCGCTGCGCGGTCAAGGCATCCACGCCGCGGTTGTAGGTCTCCTCGACCGGAACCGTCGCCGGGTCCTCCTTGCCGTCGGCCGGTGCGATCCCGGGAGCGGCGGCGGTGTCGGCGGGCGGCTTGGCGGTGGCATCGCCGCTGGCGAAGGGGTTCAGCGAGTCGAGCGCCGAGCAGCCGCCCAAACCGAGCGAGAGCCCGATGGCCAGCGGCAACAGCAATATCGGTCGGCGCGCGCGAGACATAGGCAGATATCCACCGCAAAACGGCCGCACGGGCAAGGGCGCACTTGCCCGGCGGGCAAGACTCAAGCGGCCTGTAGCTCCGGCTGGCTCCAGGCCGGCAGCGACGCTTCGCCGCCCGAGGGCTTGACGGGGCGCCAGTTGGCCGGATCGGCGAACAGCGCCCGCAACAGCCGGTTGTTGAGCGCGTGGCCGCTGCACTGACCGATGAACCGCCCGTGTAAAACAGCGCCAGCCAGCGCCAGGTCGCCCACTGCGTCCAGCATCTTGTGCCGCACGAACTCGTCGCGCATCCGCAGGCCGCCGGGATTGAGCACCGCGGCGCCATCGACCACGACCGCGTTGTCGAGGCTGCCGCCGCGCGCCAGGCCGGATGCCTGGAGTTGCGCCACTTCGGACGCCAGCGTGAACGTGCGGGCCCGCGCCAGCTCGCCGAAGCTGGCCGGTGTCAGCCGAACATGCAGCGATTGGCGGCCGATCGCGGCCGCGTCGAAGGCGATCGACAGCGACATGTCGAGTCCGCGCGAGGCGCCCGCCTTGGCGGGCCGCAACTCGGCCGATCCGCCGGCATGGCAGACGCGCACCGGGCGCACGATCTCGATGGCTGCCGATGGCTCGTCCTGCTCGATGACGCCCGCGCATTCGATCAGGAACAGGAAATTCGCCGCCGACCCGTCGAGGATCGGGATTTCCGGCCCGTCCACGCTGACCACCGCGTTGCTGACGCCAGCCCCGGCCAGGGCCGCCATGACATGCTCGACGGTGCCGACCTGGACACCGGGATGCTCGGCGCTGGCCAACACGGTACAAAGCTTGGTGTCGGCGACATGGTCGAAACGCGCCGGGATCGACACGTCGAGGTCGCTGCGGCGGAACACGATGCCGCTGCCCACCGGCGCCGGCGACAACGTCAGCGACAGCTTGGCCGCGGAGTGCAAGCCGATGCCCACGCAGCCGATGGCGCTCTTGAGCGTCCGCTGCCTGGCGGTCTTGGCACCCGGCACATACTCCCGCGGCAGCCCATCCATCGCGACGCTCCTCGAACCAGCCCCGACCGGGCAACAGCCATCGTCCACTGTCAAACTATGTTGCGGGGGCAAGGTCGGCCAATCAACGATTATTGCCGATTGTGTCCAAACCAAGTCATTGTTCAGCTTAGGGTTTTTTCGCGATAGGGTGCGGATCGAACCCCGTGGCGCGCTCCCGCGCTGGTTGGGGCGGGAGGATTCGAACCTCCGCATGGCGGATTCAAAGTCCGCAGCCTTACCGCTTGGCGACGCCCCACCGGCGTCGGGTTTATGGCACGAACAGGCCGCCGCCCCAAGCCCACCAATCGCCGCGGGCAACCCGTGCCGCGGCGGCGCGGGCGGCCTCGGCCGACTCCCAGCGGCCGAACCACGTGGCCCCCGAGCCGCTCATGCGCGCCAGCAGGCAGCCCGGCGCCGCCCGCAGCGCTGCCAGCACATCGTGGATCGCGGGGCACACGACGCACGCCGCCGGTTCCAGATCGTTGTTGAGGCCGGCGAGGTCGCGGGCCAGCGCCCCCGCATCGGGCCACGCGGTCGGCAACTCCGCTGGCGCGGAGAAGTCACCGGCGCGGGCGCGGAAGACGGCCGCCGTCGCCACCGCGACCAGCGGGTTGACCAGCACCAGGCCGAACTCGGGCAGGGCAGGGGCCGCGTGCAACCTCTCGCCCACCCCGCTCATGCGCGCCGGCGCCAGTGCCAGGCAGACCGGGACGTCGGCGCCGAGGCCGGAGGCGAGACTTAGCAGTTCGGGTGGCGGCAGCCGGGTCGCCCATAGTCGCTGCAACAGGCGCAGCGCCGCCGCCGCGTCGGACGAGCCGCCGCCGATGCCGGAGGACACCGGAAGGTTCTTCTCGAGCACCAGCGCGGCTCCCGCGTCGGTCCCGACGACAGCGGCCAGCCGGCGCGCCGCGCGCAGCACCAGATTGTCCGGCTCGGCCGCCAGCGTGGCGCCGTGGGCGCCCGCGACCCGCAACCCGAGCGTCGCGGCCGGCTCGGCCGACACCGTGTCGGCCACGTCGGCGAACACGACCAGGCTGTCGAGCAGGTGCATCCCGTCGGCTCGCCGGCCCGTCACGTGCAAGTAGAGGTTGACCTTGGCGGGCGCGCGCCCGAGCCCGGCCGGAGTCAGGGCTGGGTGCTCGACTTCAGCATCGGCGGCGCCGACGGCGCTCCCGCTTGCTTGAGCTTGGCTTCCAGCTCGGACGCCTCGGTGCGGTCCGGGTGCAATGTCAGCGCCCGGCGCCATTGGAACAGCGCGTCCAGCTTGTCGCCCGCCGCGCGGTAGGCGTCGCCCAGATGGTTGTTGATGGTGGCGTCCTCGGGGTCGAGCTCGGAGGCGTGCTCGAGCTGCTGCACGGCACCGGGCACATCGCCCTGGCGCAGCATGATCCAGCCGAAGCTGTCGATCATCGCCGGATCGTTCGGCTGCTGCGCCACGGCGCGCTGGATCATCTGGCGTGCCAGAGGCAGGTTCTGGTGCCGCTCGGTCCAGGAATAGGCGAGGTAGTTGAGCACGTTCGGCTGGTCCGGGTGCAAGGCCAAGGCGCGCTTGAAATCAGCCTCCGCCTGCGGCCAGCGATGTGCCTGGTCGAGCGAGATGCCGCGTTGGTAGAACAGCAGCCAGTCGGCGTCGGTCGGCGAGGGAATGCGGGCGATCGCTTGGTCGTACGCCGCCGCCGCCTCGGCGAACTGCTTCTGCCGGCGCAGGATTGCGCCCTGCAGGCTCCATGGCTCCGGCCGCTCGGGGTAGCTGGCCTGCATCCGGCCCAGAATGGCCAGGGCTTCGCGGTCGCGGTCGAGCTGGTCGAGCAACAGGGCCCGTCGCAACGCGACCAGCGCCGCCAGCGGGTCGGCGTCGCTTACCGGCTGCAACAGGGCCAACGCGGTCGCCGGATGCTTGCTCCGTTCAGAGATCTCCGCCCACAGCAGCCGTGCCGCGGTCAGGTCGGGACGCAGGTCGAGCGCCAACCGGAGCAGCAGCGCCGCGTATTCCGGCGCGTTGTGGAGCTGTAGCGCCGAGGCTTCGGCGAGGTAGGCCTCGGCGATGCCGTCGGTCGCCAGATGGACCGGCCGCTCAGCCACGGCGCGCCGCAGGCTGGGCAGGGTAATGGCGAGGTCGGGACTGGCCGCCACCATCGCGGCCAGGGTGGTGGCGGCCGCCTGCTTGGCGCCCCCGTCCGGCTGCCGGGCCTGCCAGCTCGCGAGTGCCCGGTTGAGCTGCAGGTTCGGCTCGGCGAACGCGGCCTGGGCCGCCCGATACAGCCGTCCGGCCTCGGGGTCGCGTTGCGAGAGGTCGGCGATCATCGCCGCATGGAGGGCGTAGATGCCGCCCGCCTGTGGGCCGCTGTCGAGCGGGCGCAACGTCTCCAGCGCCGCGTCGGCATGGCCGCCGCCGAACTGCGCCCAGGCGATCAGCAACGGCCGCAGAACCTGGGTCACACCCCTGGCGGGCAACGCCGCGGCCAGCGCCTCGGCGCGCGGCCAGTCGCCCGCGAGGGCGGCGGCGTCGGTCAGCAACAGCATCGCCGCCGGGTTGCCGGGCAGCGACTGCGCCAGGGTTCGCGCGTCCGGCCGACCTGCCAACAGACAGGCGAGGAATGCCTGCTCGCGCACGTCCTGGTTGCCCGGATCGCGCCGCAACGCGCGCAGGAACGCGTCGGCCGCGACCTGGATGTCGCCCATCTGCCCGGCCATGCGCCCGACCAGGAAGTCCCCGCTGGTGCCGGCCGGCGCCGGGACCGGATGCCGGAGCGCGCCGCCGGAGAGGCCGGGGCGGCCAGCCGTGGAGGCGGCGCAGGCCGACAGCAGGCTCAACGCCAGGAGGATCGAACGACGCTTGGTGCGGCCTTGCTGCATAGGCGAGCCTACCGCGCTACATGCCGCCCGGATAGACCGGGCCGCCGCCGCCCTCGGGCGGCAGCCAGTCGATGTTCTGGGTCGGGTCCTTGATGTCGCAGGTCTTGCAGTGGACGCAGTTCTGCGCGTTGATCTGCAGCCGCGGCGCGCGCTCCTCGGCGCCCACGATCTCGTACACGCCGGCCGGGCAGTAGCGCGTCTCCGGGCTGTGGTAGCGCTGCCAGTTGACCGAGATGGCCCGCTCCGGCTCGCGCAGGCGCAGATGCGCCGGCTGGTCCTCGGCATGGTTGGTGTTGCTGATGAACACGCTGGAGAGGCGGTCGAAGGTCAGCACGCCGTCGGGTTTTGGATAGGCGATCGGGGTCGCCGCCGCCGCGTCCTGCAACGTCGCGTGATCGGGATGCGGATGGTGCAGCGTCCAGGGGGCACGGCCGCGCAGCACGTAGGTGTCGAGGGCGGCGTGGGCCAGGCCGCCGAACAGCCCCCATTTGGCGAAGCCCGGGCGGACGTTGCGCACGCTGCGCAGCTCGTCGCCCAGCCAGGAATCCTGCAGCGCCTGCTGGTAGTCGACCGGGTCGCCGCTGCCGCCCGCCGAGCGGGCGCGCACCACCGCCTCGGCGGCCAACATGCCCGACTTCATCGCCGCATGGGTGCCCTTGATCTTGGGCACGTTGAGGAAACCCGCCGTGTCGCCGACCAGACAGCCGCCGGGGAAGGTGAGCCGTGGCAGCGACTGCCAGCCGCCCTCGCTCAGCGCGCGCGCCCCGTAGCCGACCCGCCTGCCGCCGGCGAAATGGCCGCGCATCGAAGGGTGGGCCTTGAACCGCTGCATCTCCTCGAACGGCGACAGGAACGGGTTGCGGTAGTCGAGCCCGACCACGAACCCGTACGAGACCAGGTTGTCGCCCCAGTGGTACAGCCACGAGCCGCCATAGGTGCCGCGGTCGAGTGGCCAGCCGATCGAGTGCTCGATGAGGCCCGGCCGGTGCTGCGCCGCCGGCACCTCCCACAGCTCCTTGACACCCAGCGCGTAGGTCTGCGGGTCGCGGCCGGCGCGCAGGCCGAACCGCTCGACCAGTTGCTTGGTCAGGCTGCCGCGGCAGCCCTCGGCGAAGATCGTGACACCGCCGCGCAGCTCCATGCCGCGCTGGTGGTTGGCCCCGGGCCGGCCATCGCGGCCGATCCCCATGTCGCCGGTGGCGACGCCGACCACGCGGCCATCTTCCTCCAGGAACTCGGAGGCGGCGAAACCGGGATAGATCTCGACGCCCGCCGCCTCGGCGAGCCCGCCCAGCCAGCGGCAGAGATCGCCCAGCGAGCCGATCAGGTTGCCGTGGTTGCGCATCTGCGGCGGCGTCGGCAGCCGCCAGGCGCGCCGTTCGGTCAGGTAGACGAAGCGATCCCCGCCGGCCGGCGTCATCGCCGGCGGTCCCTGCTCGCGCCAGTCGGGCAGCAGTTCGTCCAGCGCGCGCGGCTCGATTACCGCGCCCGACAGGATGTGCGCGCCGACTTCGCTGCCCTTCTCGACAACGCAGACCGAGATCGAGGGCTCGAGCTGCTTGAGGCGCACCGCGGCCGCCAGCCCGGCCGGCCCGGCGCCCACGACCACGACGTCGTAGTCCATCGACTCGCGTGGCTCGAAGCCGGACGCGGCGTTGATATCGGGCATCACACTCTCCTCGGCGGTCCTGCGACCACCTGCTGCAGAATAGGCGCGTTGCCCGGTTGCACAATTCCCGGGGCCGCCGGATTGTCCGGCATGGACCCCTTGGCCGCGTTGCGGCTACAGCTCGAATGGGGCGCCGACGCGGCGCTCGAGACCAACCCGACCGCGCGGACCGACGCGCCGTCGCGTGCCGCCGTGCTGTCTCCCGGTCCTGGCCCGGCGTTGGCGGCGGTGCCGGCGGGGGGCGTCGCCGGACGAGCCGTGGCGGTGGCGGCTGGAGCGCGTTCGCTCGACCAGCTCGAGCGCGCGCTGGCCGGCTTCGACGGCTGCGCGCTGTCCGTCACCGCGACCTCGCTGGTGTTCGGGTCTGGCCCGGCCGGGGCGGCGCTGATGGTGGTGGGCGACGCGCCGGGCGCCGACGAGGACCGCCTCGGCCGCCCGTTCGCCGGCCGTGACGGGCAGTTGCTGGGACGGATGCTGGGCAGCATCGGTCTGGCGCTGGACCAGGTGCGCCTGACATTGGTGGTCCCCTGGCGCCCTCCCGGCGGGCGGCCTCCAACAGCGGCCGAAATCGCGGCGTGCGTGCCGTTCCTGCACCGCCAGGTAGCCTTGGTGGCACCTCGGCGCCTGCTGGCGATCGGCGCGTTGCCGGCGCGCGCCTTGCTGGGCGAGGCCGCCAACCCGATCCGCACCCGAGGCCGCTGGCTCGAAGCCCGGATAGCGGGGCTGGAGCGGGCAGTACCGACCCTGTTCCTGGCGCCCTTGGAACAATTCTCCAAACGTTTCGAGTACAGGGCGAGCGCCTGGGCGGGTCTGCGCCAGCTTCGTCGCGCGCTCGACCAGGCTCCTGAGTAGTTAATCGAGGTTCGCTCGGCAACGCATTGACAGTGTGTTTTCGCGCGCGCTCGAATTAACTTTCGTTACTGCCGCTGGTTGAACTGTTAGGTTTTGCTGTGTAGCGACGCGGGGTGATGCACAAACCTCGCGGCGCTGATCCCCGATCGTCGGCTGTCACGGCAGCGTTGGCGGGAGCGGTGTTCCTGGCGGGAGCGGGCGGTGCCCCGGCCGGGGCCGAACCGGAGCGCCGGGCGGTGTCGGAGGCGCAGACCGCGGCGGCGACGCGCCTGGTGCCTGACTCGCAATCCGGCCTGTCGATCGGCGACACGGCGTTCGCCCTGCCGCCGCCGGCACCGTCTGAGCCGGAAGCCGAGGTGGCCTTGCCGCAGCCGCTGCCGCCCGACCAGGCCGCGCTGCTGCGGCGGACCTACCAGTTGCAGGCCCGTGGCGACATCGCCGCCGCCCGGCACGAGAC
>CAXTVL010000024.1:0-12148 GCA_964247515.1 uncultured Acetobacteraceae bacterium
GTGTAGAGGTGGGTGCGGTCGCCGAGGTGCTCGATCACCTCGACCCGGCCCTCGATCCGCCCGCCGCCGTCGCCGCGCCGCGCGTCCGGGCGCACGCCCAACGTGAGCGGCGAGCCGGCGAGCGCGCCGGGCAGCGGCACGCCGGCCGCCAGCTCATCGCCGCCTTCCAGAGCGTCCACGTCAAAGAAGTTCATCGCCGGGGAGCCGATGAACGAGGCCACGAACCGCGTCGCCGGGCGGCGATAGATGTCGAGCGGCGTGCCCACCTGCTCGACGCGGCCCTGGTTCAGCACGACGATCTCGGTGGCCAGCGTCATCGCCTCGACCTGGTCGTGGGTGACGAAGATCATGGTGGCGCGCAACCGCTGGTGCAGGCGGGCGATCTCGACACGGGTGCGGGTGCGCAACGCGGCGTCGAGGTTGGACAGCGGCTCGTCGAACAGGAACGCCCGCGGTTCCTTGACGATGGCGCGCCCGATCGCCACCCGCTGCCGCTGGCCGCCGGAGAGCTGGCCCGGCTTGCGTTCGAGCAAATGCTCGATTTCCAGCACCCGCGCCGCCCCGGCCACGCGGGCGGCCACGTCGGCCGGCTTGCGGCCGATGTTGCGCAGGCCGAACGCCATGTTCTCGCGCACCGTCATGTGCGGGTAGAGCGCGTAGGTCTGGAACACCATGGCGACGCCGCGCTGGCCCGGCGGCCGCTGGTCGATCCGCTCGGCGCCGATGCGGATCTCGCCGCCGCTCAGGCTCTCGAGCCCGGCGATCATGCGCAGCAGGGTCGACTTGCCGCAGCCGGAGGGGCCCAGGAAGACGGTGAACGCGCCTGGCTCGATGCGCAACGAGAGGTTCGGGATCACCTCGAGGGCGCCGAACCGCTTGACGATCTCCGTGAGCTGGATCGCGCTCATCGGACGCTTCCTTCCCCAAATCGAACGTCTTATGATCTTATCAAAGCGACGTTAGGGACCGGCTCCCCGGTCTGTCAACACGGCCTGTGTCAACGCGTCGCTCGGGGCGGGACGGCCAATGTTCGAGCGTGACCTCGCGGTCGGCACGATGAGCGCGCAACTGGCCAAGCTGCTGGGCTTGCGCATCGTGGCCGGCGACTGGGCGCCAGGCGCGGCGTTGCCGATCGAGAGCGAGTTGTGCCGCATCTACGGCGTCAGCCGTTCGACGGTGCGCGAGGCGATGCAGAAGCTCTCGGCCAAGCGGCTGGTCGAGGTGGCGCCCAAGCTCGGGACGCGGGTGCTGCCGTTCTCCGATTGGAACCTGCTCGACCCGGACGTGCTGTCGTGGCGGTTGGGCGTGCAGTTCGACCGCGGCATCGTCAACGATCTGTACGAGGTGCGGCAGTGCTTCGAGCCCCGTGCCTGCTGGCTCGCGGCGCAGGGCGGCACGGCCGAGGACCACGAGCTGATCGCGCGTCGGTTCGCGGCGCTGGAGGCCTCGTTCGGCAACCCGCATCTGGCGGCCGACGCCGATGTCGACTTCCACCTGGCGATCATCACAGCCACCCATAACGGGCTCTACGTGGCGATCGGCCTCGCGGTGCGGACCGGCCTGCGCGCCTCGTTCGCGATGCTGCAACGGCGGGGCCTGATGCCCGAGCACGATGTGGCGCTGTACCGGGCGGTGTGCTCGCGCATCGTCGCACGCGAGCCGGACGGCGCCGCCGACGCCATGACCCGCCTGCTCGCGGTGACGCGGCGGCGCCTGCTGGACGCGATCACCCCGGCGGCGTGAGCGCGCGGCGGGCACAGTAAAAAACTTCGTTTGTGAACAAATAAAACGAAGACGGATTCAAACAACCATTGCGATTGGTAAACCCGTTAACCAACCAACCGCATTCGATGCGATTTATCACACAATTCCATGGATCACACGAAATCGTGAGGCGGCTGCGGTTGCGGCGTGTCCCGGTCGCGTCGCCGGGCCGTCAACCGAGCGTTTGCCCGGCATCAAGCGGCTTCCAGACCTGAACTCTTAACATTTTAACTCAAGGGTTCCTAAAACAGCGCGACGCTTCATCACCGCTCTCACGAAAAAGTGCGTGATAGACGCTCGGTCATCGATCACAAACACGCGAGATCATGATGACCGCCAGCACCGCTCCCGCCATCCGCGCCGCCGATCTGGTCGCTTCCCTGGGCGTCAACACCCATATCGACTTCGGCGGCACCTACGCGAACCTCACGACGGTCGAAGCGAACATCAAGTATCTCGGCGTGCAGAACTTGCGCGACAGCATGGAGAACCCCTCCGACCTGACCTCTTGGCTCAACGTCAGCAACGCGACCGGCGCCAAGTTCGACGATTACATCCCCGAGACTTCCATCTCCGGCATGAGCACGTGCCTGGCCTACGTGCCGCAGCTTGCCCAGGAGGGCGTGCTGAACTTCGTCGAGGGCGGCAACGAGGAGGACGACAGCTACCCGGCCTCGCTCGGCAACACCGTGGCCGCCACCGCCACCTTCCAGCAGCAGGTCTACGCCGCCGGCCAGGCCGCCGGCCTGCCCACCATCAACATGAGCTTCGGCTCCGGCTGGACCGCGGCGAACAACTGGCACGGCGACTACGACAAGGTGGGCGACCTCAGCGCCTACGCCACCTACGGCAACGCCCACACCTACCCGAACTACCCCGCCGGCGCGCCCGACGCCTCGATCCAGCAGCTCAACGCCGACGCCAAGCTGGCCGCCTCCACCCGCGCCGTCATCACCACCGAGATCGGCTGGGACGAGGGGCAGGGCTTCGCCCAGGCCGACGTTGCCAAATGGGTGCTGGACGCGAGCCTCGACGGCCTCAAGGACGGCAATCCCAAGACCTACTTCTACGCGCTGTATGACGACGGCTCGGGCAAGTTCGGCCTGTTCAACGCCGACGGCACCGCCAAGCCTGCCGCCACCGCGCTGCACAACCTCACCACCCTGCTGGCCGACAGCGGCGCCGCGGCGTCGAGCTTTGCCGCCGACACGCTGAGCTACACGCTGAGCGGCACGCAGGGCACCGACTCGTCGATGATGCTGGAGAAGTCCGACGGCAGCCACTGGCTCGCGTTGTGGAACGAGGGCGAGGCCGCCGGCGCGCCGCACACCGTCACGCTGACCCTCACCGCCGCCGCCAACATCACGATGTTCGACCCGCTCACCGGCACCAGCTCGGTCCAGAGCGCCGGCAACGCCAAGACCTTCGCGATCAGCGTCCCGGACCATCCGGTGCTGGTCGAGATCGTGGGCGCCACGCCCGCCACCACCGCGCCCGCCACCACGCCGGCGCCGGCTCCCGCACCCACTCCCGCACCCGCTCCGGCACCCGCTCCGGCCCCGCTGTCGCCGGCGCCTTCGGTGGTGCTGCCGAGCACCGCGCCCAGCCTGGTCAAGGGCACGGCCGGCGCCATCTCCGGCGTCTCGCTGAACGACCCATGGGCGGCCAAGGCGGCCGGAACGCTGGGGCTGAACCTCAACGTCGACCAAGGCAGCTTCAGCATCCGCAACTCCGCCGGCACGCTGCTGTCCGGCAGCGCCGTGAGCCTGTCCGACACGCTGGCCAACCTCAACGCCGACCTGGCGACGCTGCAATACACCGGCGCCAGTGTCGGCACCGCGCACCTCACCGTCGACCTGTGGGACCAGGCGGGCGTCGAGAACACCAAGACCCTGGCGGTCACGGTCGCGGCGCCCCCGCCGGCGGCGCTCTCGCCCAACCCCAACGTCGTGCTGCCGAGCACGACACCCAAGGGCGCGGCGGGCAAGGCCGTGGCGCTCTCCGGCGTGTCGCTGTCCGATCCCTGGGCTGCCACGGTGGGCGGCACCGGCGGGCTCAACCTCAGCATCGACCAGGGCTCGCTCAGCCTCAAGACGGTGGCCGGTGCCACGGTCACGGCCAACGCCGGCTCGGGGTACGCGAGCCACGTCGCCGACAGCCTGGCCAACCTCAACGCCGACCTCAAGACCATGACCTTCACCGGCGGTGCGGCGCACGCCGTCGGCGCGCCGAGGGCCGGCCACGCCACGCGCGCGCTGCCGCACGCCGGTGCCGCACCGGTGACGCTCACCGTCGACTTCGCTGCCGGCGCGGTGCTCGACTTCAGCCGCGCGCTGGCGTCGAGCGGCTGGGACGGGCTCGGCTCCGACCTGGCGCACTACGTCAAGGTCGGCACCTCCGGCTACGACGCCACGATCAGCGTCGATCCGACCGGCGCCCCCGGGGGCGCCTCGCTGGTGGCCACGCTGACCGGCCATGCCGGCATGACCCTCGCGAGCCTGACCACGCACGCGATCTTCTAGCCTCTGCGATCGGCAAGGCGAGCGGTCCCGCCCCGGGATCGCGGGCCTTGTCGAGCGCTGCTTCAGCCGCGGGTCTTGACCGCGTACTCGGCGACCCGGCGCGCCAGCGCGCGGCCGGTTTCGAGGTCGCCGGCGTTGGGCGCCTCGTCGGGGCTGGCGTCGGACGGCGAGGTCGACAGCGCGCCGCCGAACCCGCCCATCCGGTTCAGGTCGTCCGCGGTGGCCGCCTTGGCGTTGGACGGCATCAGGCCGGTGCCGATCCAGACCATGCTGTGCTGCATGGCCAGGGTGACGAAGTAGCCGATGGTGCTGAACTTGTCGCCGTTCAGCGAGGCGCTGTTGGTGAAGCCGGCGCCGATCTTGTCGCGCCACTTCTGCTCGAACCACGGCTTGCTGCTGGCGTCGGCGAACTTTTTGAACTGCCAGGACGGACCGCCCATGTAGGTGGGCGAGCCGAACACGATCGCGTCGGCGCCGAGCAGGGTGTCCCAGCCGCCTTCGGGCAGGTCCCCCTCGGGGCTGATCGCCAGCAGCGTCGATTGTGCGCCCGCAACGCCGGCGGCACCCTCGTGCACCGCCTGCGCCAGCTTGGCCGTGTGTCCGTAGCCGCTGTGGTAGACCACCGCGATCCGCGCCATGTCGCCCCTCCCTGAAGTTCCGCCCGCGTCCCGAACCGCCCCGCCACCTCGATGAAACCGAATTTAGGGAATTTCGCGCGAGGCTTGGTTTCGACGCGCCGGATTTGCCACATATGTTGGTCGCTGGGCAAACGGCCACGGGATGAAACGCGAGTGGAACCCATCGTGAACTTGAGGCCGCAAGCTGGCGAAGCCGTTATCGGCCAGTTTCCCGCGGTGTCTTGTGCTGCCATGCTTTCGGCGTACAACATCCCGACTGACCCGCGACTGTATCCGGAAATCCTGGCCGGGCGGTGACGCGACCGAGCCGGGTTGTCCGAGGCCCGCTGTCCTGGACGACGGTCTGAACGACGACGACACGCGGGCCGGTGGCGTGGGTGCCTGCGGATGCGCTTCCCCATTGAGGAGAACGATATGAACGTTATCACGAACGTAGAGGCCGGTTGCCCGTTCCGGGGCACGCGGATCGAAGGCGCCCAGGGCACCGGGCCGACGCTCGAGGATTGGTGGCCCAACCGCCTCCGGGTCGAGACGCTGCACCAACAGTCGGGTCTCGCGAACCCGATGGGCAGCGAGTTCCGCTATGCGGACGCGTTCAGGACCATCAACTACCAGGAACTCAAGCAAGACATCTTCGAGATGCTGAAGACGTCGCAGGAGTGGTGGCCGGCCGATTATGGCCATTACGGCCCGCAGATGATCCGCATGGCGTGGCACGCGGCCGGCACCTACCGCATCGCCGACGGCCGCGGCGGCGCCGGGCAGGGCCTGCAACGCTTCCTGCCGATCGGCTCCTGGATCGACAACGGCAACATCGACAAGTCGCGCCGCCTGCTCTGGCCGATCAAGCAGAAATACGGCGCGGCGCTGAGCTGGGCCGACCTGATGGTGCTGACCGGGAACTGCGCGCTGGAGTCGATGGGCTTCAAGACGTTCGGCTTCGGCGGCGGCCGCGAGGACGCCTGGGAGGTGGACCACGCGATCTACTGGGGCCCCGAGACCGTCATGCTGGGCCGCGACCGCTGGCAGGGCAACTCGAAGGAGGGCTATTACGACCTCGAGAACCCGGTCGGCGCCTCGGAGATGTCGCTCATCTACGTGAACCCCGAGGGGCCGGGCGGCGACATGGACCCGATCGGCTCGGCGCGCGAGATCAGGGAAACCTTCGCCCGCATGGCGATGGGCGACGAGGAGACCGTGGCGTTGATCGCCGGCGGCCACGCGTTCGGCAAGAGCCACGGCGCCGTCTCCAAGGACCTCGTGGGACCGGGGCCGGAAGGTGCCTCGATGGAGTACCAGGGCTTCGGCTGGATCAACTCGGCCGGCACCGGCAATGCCGAGTTCACCATGACCAACGGCATCGAGGGCTCGTGGACCAGCGAGCCGACCAAGTGGGATTCCGAGTACCTGCACAACCTGTTCAACTTCGAGTGGGAGCCGACGCAGAGCCCCGCCGGCGCCGGCCAGTGGCGTCCGGTCGCCACGACGCCCGACGCCACCACGCCCGACGCGCACATCCCCGGCAAGCGCAACCCGCTGATGATGATGACATCGGACATCGCGCTGCGCCGCGACCCGGAATACGCGCGGATCTGCCGTCGCTTCCTCGACAACATGGACGAGTTCGCCGACGCCTTCGCCCGCGCCTGGTACAAGCTCACCCATCGCGACATGGGGCCGAAGGTCCGCTACGTGGGCCCCGAAGTCCCGGCCGAGAGCCTGATCTGGCAGGACCCGATCCCGCCGCTCGACCATCCGGTGATCGGCGAGGCGGCCATCGCGGCGCTGAAGGGCCGTATCCTCGCCAGCGGGCTGAGCGTGGCGGACCTCGCCGGCACGGCATGGGCGTCGGCGTCGACGTTCCGCCACTCCGACAAGCGCGGTGGCGCCAACGGCGCGCGTATCCGCCTGGCGCCGCAGAAGGACTGGGACGTGAACCAGCCCGAGCGGGTCGCCAAGGTGGTGGCGGCGATGGAGCGCGTGCAGCAGGAGTTCAACGCCAGCCAGACCGGCGGCACCAAGGTCTCGCTCGCCGATCTGATCGTGCTCGGCGGTTGCGCCGCGGTGGAGCAGGCCGCCAAGGACGCGGGCATCGACGTGAAGGTGCCGTTCACGCCGGGCCGCATGGACGCCACGGCCGAGGACACCGACGTCGAGAGCTTCGAGTGGCTGCATCCGGTGGCCGACGGTTTCCGCAACTTCCAGCGGCGCCAGTTCCACGTCTCGTGCGAGGCGATGCTGGTCGACCGCGCCAACCTGCTCACCTTGACCGCGCCGCAGCTCACGGCGCTGGTCGGCGGGATGCGGGCGATGGGCCTCAACTGGGACGGCTCCAAGGACGGCGTGTTCACCGACCGCCCGGGTGCGCTGACCAACGACTTCTTCGTCAACCTGTACGACATGGCGACCATGTGGACCGCCACGGACGACAGCAAGACCGCGTTCGTGGGGCACGACCGTAAGTCCGGCGCGCCGAAATGGACCGCGACCCGGGCCGACCTGGTGTTCGGCTCCGACCCGCAGTTGCGGGCGGTGGGCGAGGTCTACGCGGCCAGGGATGGCCACGCCAAGTTGGTCAAGGACTTCGTGGCGGCTTGGAACAAGGTGATGATGCTCGACCGCTTCGACGTCATCTAGCGATCGATCGCCGGGCCCCCGCCTGGCCCCCGGGCTATCTTCCCGCGCGCGGGGGGGCGGGCCGCCCGCGCGCGGCGCCGCTCAAGCGGTGGCGTCGGGCGAGCTGCCGGCCAGTACCGCCTGCGCCGCCGCGAGCCGCGCCACCGGCACCCGGTACGGGCTGCACGAGACGTAATCGAGGCCGAGTTCGGCGCAGAACGCGATGCTGGCCGGGTCGCCGCCGTGCTCGCCGCAGATGCCGAGCTTGAGTCCCGGCTTGGTCCCCCTCCCGCGCTCGGCGGCCAGGCGCACCATCGCCCCCACCCCCTCGATGTCGAGCGAGACGAACGGGTCGCGCGGCAGGATGCCGAGCTCGACATAGCGCGGCAGGAACTTGCCGGCGTCGTCGCGCGACAGGCCGAACACCGTCTGGGTCAGGTCGTTGGTGCCGAAGCTGAAGAAATCGGCCACCTCGGCGATCCGGTCGGCGGTGATCGCCGCGCGCGGCAGTTCGATCATGGTGCCCACGATGTAGTCGATGCTGCGGCCCGCCTCGGCGAACACTTTCGCGGCGATGCCGTCGACTTGCGCCCGGGTGATCTCCAGCTCGCGCTTGATGCCGACCAGCGGGATCATGATCTCCGGGATCGGCGCCGTCCCGAGCTCCTTGGCGATCTCCACCGCCGCCTCGAAGATGGCGCGGGACTGCATCTCGTAGATCTCGGGATAGGTGATGCCGAGCCGGCAGCCGCGGTGGCCCAGCATCGGGTTGGCTTCGGCGAGGTCGGCGGCACGCTGGCGCACCGTCTCGACGTCGGTGCCCATCGCCTGCGCCAGTTCGGTCATCTCGTGCTCGCCATGCGGCAGGAACTCGTGCAGCGGCGGGTCGAGCAGGCGGATCGTCACCGGCAGCCCGGCCATGATGCGGAACAGGTCGACGAAGTCCTGGCGCTGGAACGGCAACAGCCGGTCGAGCGCCGCCCGCCGACCGCTCTCGGTGTCGGCCAGGATCATCTGCCGCACGGCTCCGATCCGCTCGGGGGCGAAGAACATATGCTCGGTGCGGCACAGGCCGATGCCCTCGGCGCCGAACTTGCGCGCCGTGTCGGCGTCGAGCGGCGTCTCGGCATTGGTCCGCACCCGCAGGCGGCGAACCTCGTCGGCCCAGCCGATCAGCGTCGAGAAGTCGCCGCCCATCGACGGCTCGACCATGCCGACATGGCCCACGAACACCTCGCCGCTGGCGCCGTCGATGGTGATCGGCTCGCCGGCCTGCACCACGCGGCCGCCGGCCGAGAGCGTCTGCTGCGCGTAGTCGACCGCGACCCCCCCGGCGCCGGCGACGCACGGGCGCCCCATGCCGCGCGCCACCACGGCGGCGTGGCTGGTCATGCCGCCGCGCGTGGTCAGCACGCCGCGCGCCGCGTGCATCCCGTGGATGTCCTCGGGGCTGGTCTCGACCCGCACCAGGATCACCGCCTCGCCCCGGCTGGCGCGCAGTTCCGCCTCGTCGGCGCTGAACACCACGGCCCCTGACGCGGCACCGGGCGAGGCGGGCAGGCCGCGGGTCAGCAACGTGCGCTGCGCCTTGGGGTCGAGTGTCGGGTGCAGCAACTGGTCGAGGGCGGCCGGGTTGATGCGGCGGATCGCCTCGGCGTGGTCGATCAGGCCCGCTTGCGCCATCTCGACGGCGATGCGCAGGCTGGCGGCGGTGGTGCGCTTGCCGCTGCGGGTTTGCAGCATGTACAGCTTGTTCTGCTGCACGGTGAACTCGATGTCCTGCATGTCGCGGTAGTGCCGCTCCAGCGTCTCGCGCACCGCGACCAGGTCGGCGTAGGCGCCCGGCAGCGCCTCCTCCATGCTGACCTCGCCGTCCTTGGCGGCGGCGCGGGACAGCGGCTGCGGCGTGCGGATGCCGGCCACCACGTCCTCGCCCTGCGCGTTGACCAGGAACTCGCCGTAGAACAGGTTCTCGCCGTTGGACGGGTTGCGGGTGAAGCAGACGCCGGTGGCGCAATCGGCCCCCATGTTGCCGAACACCATCGCCTGCACGTTGACCGCGGTGCCCCAGTCGGCCGGGATGTCGTGCAGGCGGCGGTAGGTGTTGGCGCGCGGGTTCATCCAGCTTCCGAACACGGCGCCGATGGCGCCGGCCAACTGCTCCTGCGGGTCCATCGGGAACGGGCGGCGGATCTCGCTCTCGATCATGTCCTTGTACGCCTCGACCACGCGATGCCATTGCTGCGCGGTGATCGCGGTGTCGTCGAGCACGCGGGAATCGAACTTGGTGTGCTCGATGATCTCCTCGAAGCGGTGGTGGTCGACGCCCAGCACCACCGAGCCGTACATCTGGATGAACCGGCGATAGCTGTCCCAGGCGAAGCGCGGGTCGCCGGAGGCGGCGGCCAGGCCCTCGACGGTGACGTCGTTGAGGCCGAGGTTCAGCACCGTGTCCATCATGCCCGGCATCGACACCCGCGCCCCGGAGCGGACCGAGACCAGCAGCGGATGGTGGCGGTCGCCGAAACGCAGGCCGACCGCCTGCTCCATGCGCGCCATGGCGGCGGCGATTTCGGCGTCGAGCCCGTCGGGGTAGCGGCGGTCCAGCTTGTAGAACTCGGTGCAGACCTCGGTGGTGATGGTGAAGCCGGGCGGGACGGGCAGGCCGATGCTGGCCATCTCGGCGAGGTTGGCGCCCTTGCCGCCGAGCAGGTCGCGCATCGCGGCGCTGCCCTCGTTGTGGTCGGCACCGAAGCTGTAGACCCATTTCGCCATGACGTTTCCTAGCCTTCTAGTTTCGAGAAGTCGGCGACGGCGTCCATCGTCTCCGTCAGCCGGCGCAGCAGAAGCAGCCGGTTCTCCCGCAGCGCCGGGTCGGACACCACCACCGTCACGTCGTCGAAGAACCTGTCGACCGGCGGCCGCAAGCCCGCGAACACATCCATCGCCGGCCCGAACGCCTCGTCGTCCATCAGGGTTCTGACCCTCCGCCCCACCGTCTGCAGGTGTCCGTATAGGTCGATCTCGGCTTGTTCGCGTAACAAATCCGGCGTGACCTCGACAGCCGCGGCGCGTCGCGGGGCCGGCATTTCGCGCGCCACGATATTGTTCGCCCGCTTGTACGCGGCGCGCAGATTGGCGCCGTTCTGCGTCGACAGCATCGCCGCCACCGCCTCCGCCTTGGCCATCACCCGCACGATGTCGTCGTCCTGCGCGTTCAGGACCGCCGTCAGCACGTCGTGCCGCGCACCCTCGCCGCGCAACTGCACGCGCAGCCGCTCGAACAGGAAGCCGCGCACCTCCGCCGTCGTCACGCGGGCGAGGTTCAGACGCAACCCGTTCTCGCGGACGATGCGCACGACGCCCAAGGCGGCACGGCGCAGCGCGAACGGATCGCCCGAGCCGGTCGGCTTTTCGCCCGCGGCGAAGAATTGCGCCAACTGGTCGAGCTTGTCGGCGAGTGCCACCGCGACCGCGACCGGCTCGCTCGGCACCGGGTCGCCGACGCCGCGCGGCGCGTAGTGGTCGCGCACCGCGTCGGCCACGGCGATCGGTTCGCCGTCGTGCAGGGCGTAGTAGCGGCCCATGACGCCCTGCAGCTCCGGGAACTCGCCCACCATGCCGGAGGTGAGGTCGGCCTTGGCCAGCAGCGCCGCCCGCCGGGAGGGCGCCGGGTCGGCGCCGACCAACGGGGCAAGTTCGCCGGCCAGCGCCACCAGCCGGCGCACCCGCTCGCCCTGGCTGCCGAGCTTGGCGTGGAACGTCACCCGGTCGAGCGCCGCCACCCGGCTGTCCAGCGTCTGTGCCCGGTCGAGGTCCCAGAAGTGCCGGGCGTCGGAGAAGCGGGCGCGCAGCACCCGTTCGTTGCCGGCGACGATCGTGTCGCCGCCGTCGGAGGCCGCGATGTTGGCGACGAAAGCGAACCAGGGAGCGGCGCTGCCGTCGCCATGGCGCAGCGCGAAGTAGCGCTGGTTGACCCGCATCGACACCTGCATCACCTCGGCGGGCAGGTCCATGTACGCGGCCTCGATGCGACCCAGCAGCGGCACCGGCCATTCGACCAGCCCGGCCACCTCGTCCAGCAGGCCAGGGTCGTCCACCACCGCGAGCCGGCGCTCGGCCGCGAGCCGGGCCACGCCCTCGGCCACCGCCTGCCGGCGCGCGCCCGCCTCGACGACGACATGGCGGGCCAGCAGCTCCTCCCGCCACTGCCGCGCCGAGGACACCGCGAACGCGCCCGGCGAGAGGAAGCGGTGGCCTTCCGTGAGGTCGCCGCTGACCAGGCCATGCCCGTCATCCGCGCCCTCGGCCAGCCCGAACGGCACCACCGCGCCGTCCAGGATGCACAGGATGCGCCGCAGCGGGCGGACCCAGGTGAACGCGCTGCCACTGCCCCAGCGCATCGATTTCGGCCAAGGGAACCGGCGCAGCAGGTCGGGCAGCGCGCGCGCCACCAACCGCCCCGCCTCGATGCCGGGCTGCGCCCGGTCGAGCACCCAGAACTCGCCGTCCTGGCGCAGCGCCGCGCGCTCGGCCGCGTGCTTGCGCATGAACCCGGCCAGCGCCTGCTCGGGGGCGCCCACGCGCGGGCCGCGCTCGCTGCTGCGG
>CAXTVL010000024.1:12158-16440 GCA_964247515.1 uncultured Acetobacteraceae bacterium
CCTCGAAGGCTCGGCACTCGGCCTCGAAGGCCGCGATCCGCTCCCCGGTCCTCGCGTGTGCCTGCGCGAGATGGGCGAGGTTGTCCCGCCTAGCCCGCTTCACGAGGCCGGCGAACAGCGCCTCCATGACCTCATCGAGCTGATCCGGCGGCAGCTCGTCCGCCGGGCGGGGCAGCGAGGTAGGCAGGGCGAACAAGGCCTCGGCGACGGCCGGCGCCAGCATGGCGGCCAGCGCGATCCGGCGTGGCCCATGGAACGTGTGGACATTGGCGGGCGACAATGGCGCCAGCGCCTCGCCGATCAGGCGCGCCAGGTCGGCCGCCCCGCGCGCCTGCATCCGGGCCGGGATTTCCTCGCTGAACAGCTCCAGCAGCAGTTCCGGCATGATGGTCCTTCAGTTGGCCGCCGGCTCGCCGGCCAGCCACGCCTCGCAGCAGCCCTTCGCCAGCGTGCGCACCCGGCCGATATAGGCGGCGCGCTCGGTGACGCTGACGACGCCGCGCGCGTCGAGCAGGTTGAACAAATGGCTGGCCTTGATGCACTGGTCGTAGGCCGGCAGCGCCAGGCGCTCGCGCAGCAGCGCCGCGCACTCGGCCTCGGCGTCGGCGAAGTGGCGGCCCAGCATGGCGGTGTCGGCGTGCTCGAAGTTGTGCGCGCTGTACTCCCGCTCGGCGCGCAGGAACACGTCGCCGTAGCTGACGCCCCGGCCGTTGAAGTCGAGGTCGTAGACCCGCTCCACGTCCTGCACATACATCGCGAGGCGCTCCAGGCCGTAGGTCATCTCGAAGCTCGGGAGCGCGGTCGCGATGCCGCCGACCTGCTGGAAGTAGGTGAACTGGCCCACCTCCATCCCGTCGCACCACACTTCCCAGCCGAGCCCCCAGGCGCCCAGCGTGGGGCTCTCCCAATCGTCCTCGACGAAGCGGAAATCGTGCAGCTTAGGGTCGAGGTCGATGGCGCGGTAGCTGTCGAGCAGCAGCGCCTGCGCGTCCGCGGGGCTCGGCTTCATGATCACCTGGTACTGGTAGTAGTGCTGCAGCCGGTTCGGGTTCTCGCCGTAGCGGCCGTCGCCCGGCCGGCGGCTCGGTTGCACGTAGGCGGCGCGCCATGGCCGGGCGCCCAACGCGCGCAGCGTGGTCGCCGGGTGGAACGTGCCGGCGCCCATCTCGACGTCGTACGGCTGCAGGATGACGCAGCCCTGCGCCGCCCAGAAGGCGTGCAGGCGCAGGATCAACTCCTGGAAGCTAGGCGGCGCGGGCGTGGTCATGCCGGATGGTGCGTTGCACAATGCCGTCGAGCATAGGCGGCGGCCGGGAACCCGACAAGCGCGCCCGGCTTGAACCGTCGGATGGCGTGAGCCACATTCCTCTCGTCCAGCACCCTTGGGGGAAGCCATGACCAACGAAGAACGAGACCTGATCACCCAGTTCGTCTCGCGTGTGGGCGGGGTGGCGGCCTCCGGAGGGTTCGCCGGCTCGGTGCCCAGCTCCGGGCAACAGGGCGCCGCGCCGGTCGACCACGACGCCGACGCGTTGATCGCCGAGTTGTTCGCCAAGTACCCGGAGGCGCGCTACCGATTGACCCAACTGGCGTTCGTGCAGGAGCGCGCGCTGGCCAACGCGCAGCAGCAGATGGCGGAGATGCAGCAGGCGCTGCAGCAGATGCGCCAGGGCGGTGCCGCTCCCGGCGGTCAGGCGCCGCAGCAGCGGGGCGGCTTCTTCAGCAACCTGTTCGGTGGCGGTCAGCCACAGCAGCCGCAAGCCCAGCAATACGCCCCGCCGCCGCAGCAGCAGCAATACGCCCCGCAGCCGCAATACGCGCCGCAGGCGCCCGCCGGCGGCATGTTCCAGCCGCAGGGCACCGGCTTCCTGGGCGGCGCGTTGCGCACCGCGGCCGGGGTGGCTGGTGGCGTGGTCGCGGCTGACGCGCTGATGGGCCTGTTCTCCGGCCATCACGGTGGCGGCGGCGGCATGTTCGGCGACAACACCGCCGGTCCCGGCGGTGGCGGCGACTACTATCCGCCGCCGGTGGCCGACAACAGCCCGTGGGGTGGTGGCAATGCCGGCGGGGCCGATCCCTACGACCAGGGCGGCGCCATGAAGGACCCGGCCGGCTCCGACCAGTATGCCGACAATTCCGGCTGGCAGCCGGCCCCGGACCAGACCGACCCCAGCGGCGGCTGGGACCAGGGTTCGGCCGACGACGGCGGCGGCTGGACCGACAGCAGCGGCGACGCGTAGAGCGGGACACCGCACGCGCCGCGTCCGGCGGTGACAACCCACCCCCGCCTTCGTGGGGGCGGTGGGTTCCACCCGCCGCACGCCGCTCAGGTCGGCCGCGGCAGGTGCATCCAGCCCGGCACATGCGGTCGCAGGATTGCGCCGTCGCATTCGAGCGCCCCGCCAAGCGCGTCCAGCCGAACCTGGGCCAAGCCAACCCCGTCGAGCACCGAGCGCATGGTCCCGACCTCGGCCCCGTCGCGCCGCACCGGCGTGCCGGGGGCCGGGGTCGGGCCCGCCCCCGCCACCCGGACCAGCCGTCGCATCAGCAGGACGCGGTTCTTTGTGGGCGCGGTGAGTTCCTGGCCGAAGTAGCAGGCCTTGGTGCACGAGATGCCGTGCAGCTCGTCGAACCCGGCTTCCAGCAACACCGTCTTGTCGCTCTCCATGTCGCGCGAGCCGTCGGGCAGGCCCAGCGCCAAGCGGTGCGCATCCCACGCGTCGAACCCGGCATTGGTCGCGAGCGCCCGCGGCGACACCATCCGCCAGCCGGCCTCGGCCAGACGCGGGTCGGGCGCGGTCAGCACGCCGTCCATCGGCGGCGGCGCGGCGTCCCAGGCTGCGTAGACGCGCAGCTCGTCGGATCGGTCGGCCAGCGTCACCTCGGCCCGCAGCCGGTAGCGCCCGAGACGGGCCAGCAGCATCGCCGCCTGCGCGCGCTCGGTGTCGAGCAACAGGCGGTCGCCCTCGGCGAAGATGAAGAAATCGGCCAGCCACTTGCCCTGCGGGCTCAGCAGCGCCGCCCACACGCAGCGCTGCGGCGTCGCCAGCGCCACGTCGTTGCTGACCAGGCCCTGCAGGAAGCTCAAGCGGTCGCTGCCGCCCAACTCGATCACGCCACGGCCGTCCAGGTGCGCCAACTGTCCCATCGCACCGAGATGGGCCGCGCCCGCGGCTGGCTCAAGACGTACGCGTCCCCGAGTGCTATGCGACGGCGGATGTGCGGCATCGCGGGAATCCTGGCGGCTCCGGGCGCGCCCGACATCGACGGCGCCACGCTCGCCTCGCTCGGACGCGCCCTCGCGCATCGCGGCCCGGACGGCGGCGGCCACAGCGTCGTGGGCCGGGTGGCGCTGGTGCAGCGCAGGCTCGCCATCATCGACCTCGAAGGCGGCGACCAGCCGCTGTTCGCCGGCAGCGCCGCCCTGGTCGGCAACGGCGAGATCTACAACTACCGCGAACTGCGCGCCGGGATGCCGCAGGTCCACTTCGCCACCGACAGCGACAACGAGCCGCCGCTGCACCTCTGGCTGCGTGACGGCGCCGGCTTCGCGCGGCACCTGCGCGGCATGTACGCGCTGGCGATCCACGAGCGCGCCGGGCGCACCGTGACGCTGGCGCGCGACCCGTTCGGCATCAAGCCGCTGTACATCGCGCAGACCGCGCAGTGCCTGGCCTTCGCCTCGGAGCCGCAGGCGTTGCTGGCCGCCGGCATCGTGCCGCGCGGCCTGCGGCCAGCCGCGCGCGACGAGCTGTTGCAGATGCAGTTCACCACCGGCGACGAGACCATCTTCCCCGGCATCCGCCGCGTGCTGCCGGGCGAGACGCTGACCTGCGCCGAGGGCAAGGTGCTGGAGCGCCGGCATGTCGAGGCGGTGCCGGCCGGCGCCTGCGAGACGATCACCGAGGCAGCGGCGCTGGACCGGCTCGACTCGGCGCTCACCGAGAGCGTCGGGCTGCACCAGCGCAGCGACGTGCCGTACGGCATGTTCCTCTCGGGCGGCATCGACAGCGCCGCCGTGCTGACCGTGATGGCGCGCCTGAATAGCCAGCCGGTGCTGGCCTACACCGCGGGCTTCGACGTGCCCGGCGTCGCCGACGAGCGCGAGGCCGCCGGCCGGGTGGCCCGCTCGGTGGGCGCGCGCCACGAGACGGTCAGCGTCACCGAGGACATGGTGTGGCGGCACCTGCCGGAGATCGTCGCGTGCATGGACGACCCGGCGGCCGACTACGCCATCATCCCGACCTGGTTCCTGGCGCGGCGCGCCCGCCGGGACGTCAAG
>CAXTVL010000025.1:0-8621 GCA_964247515.1 uncultured Acetobacteraceae bacterium
TCAAGTCCGCGCATGACGAGGTGGGGGGCAAGTCACGGGAACCGGACAGCCGTGGATCAAGCCCGCGCATGACGAGTTCGGGGGAAAGTCTCGGGAACCGGACACCAATGGGCTTGACCCGGCCATCCACGCGGTGAAGCTGCCGCGGTGCCTCCCGTGCCGGCTGAGTGCCGAACCGGGGCGGCCCGATGTGCCGGCACGGCGTGGATGGCCGGGTCGAGCCCGGCCAAGACGATTTGAGAATGATTGTGTGGTTTGAACGCGATCTTGGGAGATGCCGATGCGCCTCGTGACCATGGCCTGCGTTCTCGTGCTGCTGGCCGCGCCCGCGCTGGCGCAGCCGGTGCCGGTCGGCGCCATCGAGATCCTGAGCGGGCCGGCGGCGGCCTACGGCACCGCGATCCGCGCCGGGCTGGAACTGGCCCTCGACCGGATCAACCAGAAGGGCGTGCTGGGCGGGCGCAAGATCGCGTTGCAGGTCGAGGATTCCGGCGGCGCCAAGGAGCAGGCGATCACCGCGGCGCGGCGGCTGATCGGGCGCGACCACGTGGTCGCCATCATCGGTCCCACGCTGTCCAACGAGATGTTCGCGGTGGGACCGGTGACGAACGGGCGCGGCATCCCCACCATCGGCACCTCGACCACCGCCGCCGGCATCACCGCGATCGGCCCCAGCATCTTCCGCACCTCGCTGCCCGAGGCCGACGTGCTGCCAGTCACCATGGCGGCGGCCAAGGCGCGCGGCGTCAAGACCATCGCCCTGCTCTACGCCAACGACGACGCGTTCTCGAAATCCGGCTTCGACGCGATGCAGGCGGCGGCGCGGAAGGCCGGCTTGACGATCCTGGCGACCGAGAGCTTCGGCAGCCGCGACAGCGACTTCTCGGCCCAGCTCACCAAGGTCAAGTCATTGAACCCCGACGCGGTCGGCATCTCGGCGCTGGTCGAGCCGGTCGCCGGCGTGCTGCTGCAGGCGCGCCAGCTGGGCTTCGACAAGCGCACCCAGTTCATCGGCGGCAACGGCGCCAACAGCCCCAAGCTGGGCGAGATCGCCGGGGCCGCGGCGGACGGGCTGATCGTCGGCAGCCCGTGGGCGCTGGCCGAGACCGACCCCGCCAACCAGGCGTTCGTGGCCGCGTTCACCAAGAAGGTTGGCCACCCGCCCGACCAGTTCGCGGCGCAGGCGTACGACACCATGGGCATCCTGGCCGACGCGATCGAGCGCGCCGGCAAGGCCGAGCCGGCGGCGGTCGCGGCGGCGTTGCTGCAAACCAAGTACGACGGCGTCACCGGCCCGTTCAGCTTCACGCCCGGGCGCGACCCGGCCTCGACCGCCGGTGTCGTGGTGCTGCAGATGCAGGGCGGGCAGTTCCACATCCTGCCGAAATAGGCCGATGCTGGCGCAGCAATTGGTCAACGGCGTGATGCAGGGCGCCGTGTACGCGCTGTTCGCGCTGGGTTTCACCCTGATGTTCGGCGTGCTGCGGGTGATCAACCTGACCTACGGGTTCTACGTCTCGGCCGGAGCGTTCCTGGCGCTGGCGCTGACCGAGCGGGCGGGGCTCGACATCTGGGGCGCGCTGCCGCTGGCCGCCATCGCCACCGGGGCGATGGCGGTGGCGCTCGACTGGCTGCTGCTGACCCGGCTGCGCCGCGCGCACGCACCGGAACTCGCCTCGCTGATGGTGACGCTCGGAGCGGTGCTGGCGCTGTACGGGGCGCTCTCGGCCTGGCTCGGCACCGACATGCGCCGGCTGCCGGCACGGCTCGCGGGGGAGGGGTTCGTGCTGGCGGGCCTGCGCGTCAGCGTGGCGCAGGTGGCGATCCTGGGGGTCACGGCGCTGCTGGTGGCGGGCCTGGTGACACTGCTGCGCGCGACGCGGCTGGGGCTCGCGATCCGCGCCATGGCCGAGCAGCCGGAGGCGGCGGCGCTGATGGGCATCGATACCGCGCGGTTGGCGGCGCTGGTCTCGTTCATCTCCGGCACCCTGGCCGGCGCCGCGGGGGTGCTGATCGGCTTCGCCTTCAACGCCATCCAGCCATACATGGGCGAGGCGATGATGCTGCGCGGCTTCGTCGTGGTGATCGTGGGCGGCCTCGGCGATGTCGGCGGCGCGGTGGTCGCGGGGCTGGCGTTGGGGGTGATCGAGGCCTTGACCGCCGCATACCTGGCGTCCGCGATGAAGGAGGCGGTCGGCTTCGCGCTGCTGGTGCTGGTGCTGTGGACGCGTCCGGCCGGACTGTTCGGACGCGCGGCGGCGCGGCGCGCGTAGCGGGGCCTTGATCCTGCCCCCACGAGGCCGGACATCATGCCTGTCCAACCACGAGGTTCACAGCGATGGCGCATGACCGGCTTGTCGTAATGGCCAACCAGATCGGCCGCTTCTTCGCCGCGCAGGGCGAGTCGGGTGCCGTGGACGGCATCGCCGACCATCTGCGCAAGTTCTGGGAGCCGAGGATGCGGGTGGCGGCGCTGGCGCTGCTGCGCGAGGGAGGAGAGGGGCTGGACCCGCTGCCACGCCGGGCGATCGAACGGCTGGCGGCGGAACACGGGCTGCGGCACACCGAATACGACGCGTTGGCGACGGTTGACACGGCCCCGAACGTCGGCGACGCGACCGAGGCCTGAGTCGCGGTGCCGCGGTTGCCTGCAGTCCGGCCCCAACTTGGGCCCGGCGGGCCGCGGGGGGGGGCGCGGGGGCGGTCCGGGGGGGGAACTCGCCGCGCGCGACCAGCGCGATGTCGTCGCGGGTCAGGCCGAGATCGGCCAGCTCGCGCTCGCTGTAGCAGTTCAGCTCGAACGCGATGCGGGCGGCTTGCCGGCGGCGTTCGCGCCAGGCCTCGACGCGCTGGAAAAGACCGCCCACGCCAGCGCCCGAATGCTCGCGAGCGGCAACGTCGGCGGTCGGGTTGAGGAAAGATGCCATTGGAAAACTCCTGTCACAAAAGTTCGGACGTCCCCCGCTGCTTGATGTAGGCTTCCACCAGCCGCCGCAAGGGCAAAATGCTGCGCTGCAACATTTTATGGCGAATGGCTGCCGAGCGTGGCGGGCGGGCGGCAGCGGCGGCGTGACCGACATGGCGACGCGCGCGTCCGCTTGACGCCGGGGCAGGCGAGGGGCACGGAGCCTGATGCGACGCCCCGGTGCCGACATCAACGCAGAGACGTTCGATTTCGTGGTGGTGGGCGCCGGCAGCGCCGGATGCCTGCTCGCCAACCGGCTCAGCGCCGATCCCAGGCGCCGCGTCCTGCTGATCGAGGCCGGGCGGCGCGACGACCATCCCTGGATCCATATCCCGGTCGGCTACCTGTACTGCATCGGCAATCCCCGCACCGACTGGCTGTACCAGACCGAGCCAGAGGCCGGGCTGGGTGGCCGCCGGCTGCGCTATCCGCGCGGCAAGGGGCTGGGCGGCTGCTCGTCGATCAACGGCATGATCTACATGCGCGGCCAGGCGCGCGACTACGACGCCTGGGCGGCGATCACCGGCGAGCCGGACTGGTCGTGGGAGCGGGCGCTGCCCGACTTCAAGGCGCACGAAGACCATTACCGGCTCGACGCCGGCGCCGATCCGGCCACCGGCGGCAACAGCCGCTTCTCGGACCTGCACGGCCATGGCGGCGAATGGCGGGTGGAGACGCAGCGGCTGCGCTGGGACATCCTGGAGGCGTTCGCGCAGGCGGCGGTCGAGGCCGGCGTGCCGCGCGCCGAGGATTTCAACAGCGGCGACAACGAGGGTGTCGGCTATTTCGAGGTCAACCAGCGCGCCGGCTGGCGCTGGAACACGGCCAAGGCGTTCCTGCGCCCGGCGGCCGGGCGCCCGAACCTCGCGGTCTGGACCGAGGCGCAGGTGGACCGGCTCACCTTCGACTCCGGCCCGCGCTGCACCGGCGTCGTGGTGCGCGGGCGCGGTGCGGTCACGGCGCGGCGCGAGGTGATCCTGGCGGCCGGCGCGGTCGGCTCGCCGCATCTGCTGCAACTGTCCGGGATCGGGCCCGCGGCGCTGCTGCGCCAGCACGGCATCGCCGTGCTGCGCGACCTGCCGGGGGTCGGGCAGAACCTGCAGGACCATCTGCAGATCCGCGCGGTGTTCCGCGTCGACGGCGCCGAGACGCTGAACGTTCTGGCCGGCAGCCTGTGGGGGAAGGCCAGGATCGCGCTCGAATACGCGTGGTCGCGGTCCGGCCCGATGAGCATGGCGCCGTCGCAACTGGGCGCGTTCACCCGCTCCGCTCCCGGGCAGCCGCATCCCGACCTCGAATACCACGTGCAGCCGCTGAGCCTCGACGCGTTCGGCGAGCCGTTGCACGCCTTCCCGGCATTCACCGCCAGCGTGTGCAACCTGAACCCGACCAGCCGCGGCAGCGTGCGCCTGCGCGGCCCCGATCCGCGCGAGCCGCCGGCGATCGCGCCGAACTACCTGAGCACCGAGCGGGACCGCCATGTCGCGGCGCTGAGCCTGCGGCAGGTGCGCGCCATCGTGGCGCAGCCGGCGCTGGCGCGCTATCGCCCGGTCGAGTGGAAGCCCGGCGCGCAATACCGGACCGACGCCGAACTGGCGGCGCTGGCCGGCGACATCGCGACCACCATCTTCCACCCGGTCGGCACCACCCGGATGGGCGGCCGCGACGACCCGGACGCGGTGGTCGACGCCCGGTTGCGGGTGCGCGGCGTGGCCGGGCTGCGCGTGGTGGACGCCGGCGTCATGCCGACCATCACCAGCGGCAACACCAGCGCCCCCACCATGATGATCGCCGAGAAGGCGGCGCGCTGGATCGCCGAGGACGCCTGACCACGGATGGCAATCAGTCGAAGAACTCGACATGGCCATCATCGAGATCATACAGCGCGCCCACGATCCTGAGGCGGCCCTGGCGCTGCGGCTCCTGCAGCATCTGCTCGGTCTCGCGCAGGCGCTCGACGATGCGCAGCACGTTGTACTTCACCGAGCGATCGACCAGCCCCGCCGTGCCCTCGCGCCGCGCGCGGATCACCGCGGGCAGGATCGGCTCGATCATCTGGCCGATGCTGCCGGGGTAGATCGCGTCCTCCTCGACCACCCGCACGGCGGCCTGCACCGCGCCGCAGCGCTCGTGGCCCAGCACCACCACCAGCGGTGCCCCGAGCACGGCCACCCCGTACTCGATGCTGCCCATCGCCGCGAGGTCGACGACGTTGCCGGCGTTGCGCACGATGAACAGCTCGCCCAGGCCGCGGCCGAACAGCAGCTCGGGCGCCACCCGGCTGTCGGAACAGCCGACCAGCACGCAGAACGGCCGCTGCTCGTGCGCCAGCGCCGCACGCCGCTCCGCCCCGGTCACGTGCGGGCGCACCGGGGCGCCGCGCAGGAATTGGCGGTTGCCCTCGCGCAGCAGCGCGAGCGCCTGGTCGGGCGTCACCTGGGCGCCGGTCGACGGATCGGGGCCGGTCATGCGGAACCTCCTACCAGAGAACGCCATCCTTGGCGGCCAGCGCCGCCGGCAGCCCAGTGTGCCCGAGGCTCTGCCGCAGGTCGATCTCGACGGTGCGCGAGATCGCGGTGAGCGGGACGTCGTAGACCAGGTTCTCGAACGGGTTCTCCAAATCGGCGCCGACCCGGTCCAGGGCCAGGAACATCAACCCCACCACGGTCGAGCCCAAGGGCGTCGCGAGGCCCAGATCGCTCACCATGGCGAGCGGCAGCAGCGCGCAGAACACCTGCACGAAGGCGCGCGGGAAGCCGGTGTACTGGCGCGGCAGCGGCGTGTTCTTGATCCGCTCGGTGCCGCCCTGCGTGTTGCCCAGCGTCGCCAGGGTGGTGTCGAAGGCGCTGAGCTGGATGCTGTCCAGGGCGCCCGCGCGCCGCAGGCCGGCCAGCCGGTCGGCGATCTCGCCCAGCAGCGCGTCCGGCACGTTGGGCGCGCCCCGCTCGAACGCCGCCTTGAGCCGCGCGCAGAGCTCCGGTCCGACCAGGCGCGCGATCTCGCCCCACGGCTCCTGCCGGCGCAGATGGCAGCGCAGCGCCTGGGCGTAGGCGACCTGCAGCATGATCAGCTCCTCGCCGGCTGCGTGGCCGGCCAGGTACAGCCGGGTCTGGCGCGCCAGGGTGCGCGAGGCGTTGACGATGCCGCCCCAGAGCTGCCGCCCCTCCGCCCAGCGCAGATAGGCGTTGTTGTTGCGCAAGGTCAGCAGCAGCGCCAGCGCCGAGCCGATCAGCGACATCGGCAGGTCGTTCACGGCGACCCAGTGCTGGCCGAACGGCACGTAGAGCAGCGCGATCAGCACGTCCCAGGCGAACAGCGCCAGCAGCGGCCAGCCCACGTAATGCATGACATGGGGCAGCTTCCAGTGACGCCCCACGATCATGCCGCGCCACTCCCCGCCGTGCCGGGGGCTGTAACGCCCGAGTGCCGGTTCAGCGTCAAGGGGCAGGCGCCGATCGCGGATGTCAGCGCCCGCTTGCCGGCGGTCTGCCCGGCCGGCTACGCTGCTTGGCGAGCCAGGGAGGGGTGCCGTGTACGCGTTCGACCAGCACCACCCGCGTGGCCCCGTCTCCGCCCTGCGATAGACCATCGCAGGGCAGCCCCGCCAGAAGCCGCCCCGCTTCCGTTCCGGACTGCCCTTGTCGCATCCGCCCGCCACAAGTGTGGCCGGCACCGGACCTGGTATCGACATGGCACTCATCGAGTTGCGCGACGCGCGCGTGGTCACACCCCGGACATTGTTCCAGAACCTCACCTTCACCCTCGCCGCCGGGGAACGGGTGGGCGTCGTCGCCGGCAATGGTGGCGGCAAGTCGACGCTGCTGCGCTGTGTAGCGGGCCTCGCCGAGCCGGATGCGGGCGACGTCACCCGGTCCCGCGGCCTGCGCGTCGGCTATGTCGAACAGGACGTGCCGGACGCCTTGCTGGGCCTGTCCCTGCGCGAGGCGGTGCGCCGGGCGCTGCCGCCGGCGGAGCGCGAGCATGAGGCCTGGCGGGTCGGCGCGGTGCTGGACGAGTTCGACACGCCGGGCGAACTGCGCGAGCGCCCAGTGGCGGAGTTGAGCGGCGGCTGGGCGCGCCTCGCCCTGCTGGCCCGCATCTGGGTCACGCAGCCCGACGCGCTGCTGCTGGACGAGCCGACCAACCACCTCGACGGCGATAAGATCGCGCTGCTGGAGGCATGGATCAACGGTGTCGCGGCGCGCACGCCGATGCTGATCGCGAGCCACGACCGCCGCTTCCTGGACAATTGCACCACGCGCACCCTGTTCCTGCGTCCCGAGCTGAGCCGCAGCTACGCCCATCCGTACTCGCGTGCCCACAGCCTGCTGGCCGAGGACGACGCCGCCGAGGCGCGCAAGAATGCCAAGGACGCGAAGGAGGTCGGCCGCCTGCGCCGCAACGCCGCCGAGCTGCGCAATGTCGGCGTCAACAGCGGCAGCGACCTGTTGCAGAAGAAATCGATGCAGCTCCGCGACCGGGCGGAGCGGCTGGAGCGCACGTCGCGCCCGGCCCACGTCGAGCGCTGCGGCGATATCCGGCTCGCCAGCCGCGGCAGCCACGCCAAGGTGCTGGCGGCGCTGCGCGACGTCACGGTCGCGACACCGGACGGGCGGCCCTTGTTCCACGTGGAAAAGCTCGACGTCCGGCAAGGCGACCGGCTGGTGCTGCTGGGCCGCAACGGCGTCGGCAAGTCGCGCCTCGTGGCGCTGCTGCGCCGGGCGGTCGCGGACGCGGTGCCGGGCGTGAAGGTCAGCCCCAGCGTGGTGCCGGGCTACGCCGATCAGGACATGGCGCACCTGCCGGAAACCCAGACGCCGCACCGCTTCGTGGCGGCCCGGCCCGGCATCGGCGACGCCGCCGCCACCCGCCTGCTGGCCGGCGCCGGCTTCGAGGTGGCGGCGCAGGGGCGGCCGATCGGGCTGCTGTCGCCCGGCCAGAAGGCGCGGCTCGGCCTGCTGTCGCTGCGGCTCACTGAGCCGAACTTCTATTTGCTGGACGAGCCCACCAACCACGTCGACATCCCGGGGCAGGAGCGGCTGGAGGCGGAGCTTCTGGCGCAGGGCGCCACCTGCGTGCTGGTGTCCCACGACCGCAGCTTCGTCGAGGCGGTGGGCACGCGGTTCTTGCTGATCGAGGGCGGACGCGCCATCGAGACGTGAATCAGCGGCGCAGCGTCCAATACAGCGGCCGCCGGCCGGCGCGTATCGCCTTGGCCTCGTAGCGCGTTGGCGGCCAGTCCGCCGGACGCGTCCCAGCCGGCGGGTCGGCCGCGAACGCCGTCTGCGCCGCGAGCAGGCCCGCGACCCAGTCCTGATAGGTCGGGTCGTCGCTGGCGATGCGCCACTCCGCCTTGGGCCGCAGGATGCGCGCCGCCTCGGCCAGCATCGCCGGACCCACGAAGCGCCGCTTGCTGTGCCGCGCCTTCGGCCACGGGTCGGGGAACAGCAGGAACAGCCGGTCGCAGCACGAGTCCGGCAGGCCACGGATCAGCTCGCGGGCGTCGCCGTCCCACAGGCGCAGGTTGGCGGGCGGGGCGCTGGACGCCTCCTCGCCCTCGGGCACCAGGTGCGACAGCATCGAGCACAGGCCGGGCTCGAACACCTCGCAGGCGACGATCCCGGCCTCGGGATGCCGCGCCGCCTGTGCCCGCGCG
>CAXTVL010000025.1:8631-16411 GCA_964247515.1 uncultured Acetobacteraceae bacterium
CGCGTGCTCGCCGCCGCCGAAGCCCACTTCCAGCCAGCGCGCCCGCTCGCCGAACGCCGCCCAGGGCGCCGCCGGGTCGACCCGCAGCCGGGGCAGCGCCAGGTCGAGCAGCGCCCGTTGCCGGGGCCGCAACGTGTGGCCGCGCCGCCGACCGTGAAGTCTCTCGGCGTGCGCGGTCTCGCTCAGCGGTCGAACGCGGAGCGCAGCGCCGGCGCCAGGTCGGTGCGCTCCCAGGTGAAGGTGCCCAAGTCCTCGTCCGGCTCGCGGCCGAAATGGCCGTAGGCGGAGGTGGGCGCGTAGATCGGCCGGTTCAGGTGCAGATGCTCGCGGATGCCGCGCGGCGACAGGTTCATCAGCTCGCGCAGCGTGCGCTCCAGCTTGGCCTCGTCGATCCCGTACGGGTTGCCGTGCAGCTCGACATAGACCGAGAGCGGGTGCGACACGCCGATCGCGTAGCTGATCTGCAACGTGCAGCGGTCTGCCAGGCCGGCGGCGACGACGTTCTTGGCGAGGTAGCGGCAGGCATAGGCGGCGCTGCGGTCGACCTTGGTCGGGTCCTTGCCGCTGAACGCGCCGCCGCCGTGCGGGGCGGCGCCGCCATAGGTGTCGACGATGATCTTGCGCCCGGTCAGGCCGCAATCGCCGTCCGGGCCGCCGATGACGAAGTTGCCGGTGGGGTTGATGTAGATCTCGTCCGCCGGCGGCATCCAGCCCGGCGGCAGGCTGCTCTCGATCAGCGGCAGCAGCATCGCCTTGATCGCCGGTTGCGACAGCCGCTCCTCGTGCTGGTGCGACACCACGACGCTGGCGGCGCCGACCGGCTTGCCGTCGACGTAGCGCAATGTCACCTGGCTCTTGGCGTCGGGCAGCATCCCCGCCACCGACAGGTCGTGGTTGCGGCGCAGCTCGCTGATACGGCGCAGGATCAGGTGCGCGTAGTAGATCGGCGCCGGCATCAGGCTCGGCGTCTCGGTGCAGGCGTAGCCGAACATGATGCCCTGGTCGCCCGCACCCTCGTCCTTGTTGCCGGCGGCGTCCACGCCCTGCGCGATATCGGCCGATTGCGCGTGCAGGTGCACGTCGACCGCGGCGCGGCGCCAGCTAAAGCCGTCCTGGTCGTAGCCGATGTCGTGCACGGCGAGCCGCGCCAGGTGCGCCAGGTACTCGGCGGTGACGCTCTCCGGCCCGCGCGTCTCGCCGGCCAGCACGATCCGGTTGGTCGTGACCAGTGTCTCGCACGCGACGCGGGCGTATGGGTCGGCGGCGAGGAAGGCGTCCACCACCGTGTCGCTGATGCGGTCGGCCACCTTGTCGGGATGGCCTTCGGAGACGCTCTCCGAGGTGAACAGGAACTCGCCCTTGTCGCGCATGATGCTCTTTCGTTCTGATGCTGCGGCCGTGTGGCCGAACTGCGCGGCAGGGTCAAGACGAGGCGGTCAAGCGGAGGCGGGGGGCGCCTCCAGGCCGAGCACGTCGGCCATGCCGTACAACCCCGGCGCGCGGCCGTGCAGCCAGATCGCGGCGCGGATCGCGCCCCGGGCGAAGCTGCTTCGGTCGAACGCGCGGTGGCTCAGCGTCACCTGCTCGTCGCTGGCGGCGAAGATCAGCGTGTGCTCGCCCACCACCTGCCCGCCGCGCAACGCCGCGAAGCCGATGGCGCCGGGGCGCCGCGCGCCCGCCTGGCCGTCGCGCCCGCTCTCGCGCACGTCCTCCAGCGCGACACCACGCCCGCGCGCCACCGCACGGCCGAGCGCCAGCGCGGTGCCGGAGGGCGCGTCGACCTTCTGCCGGTGGTGCATCTCGACGATCTCGGCGTCGTAGCCGGAGGCGGGCAGGGCGGCGGCCATGCGCTCGGCCACCGCCAGCACCAGCGCCACGCCGGGCGAGAAGTTGGCGGCGTAGACGACCGGGATGCGCCCGGCCGCCCGCCGCACCGCCGCCTCGTCCTCGGCGTCGAGGCCGGAGGTGCCGAGCACCCAGGCGGTGCCCGCCTCTGCCAGCGCCGTGGCGTGGTCGCGCGCGGCCGAGGCATGGGGGGAGTCCACCCCCACGTCGGCGCGCGCCGCCAGCGCCGCCATGTCGGCGAACCCGCCCTCCCCCGGCTCCGCCGCGCGGTCGATGCCGCCGGCCACGGTCAGCCCGGCGGCGATGACCTCCTCGGCCAGCATCCGCCCCATGCGGCCGGCGATGCCGGCGATGCCGATGCCGTGGCGCACCGGGCTAGGTCTTGGCGCGCGCGACCGGAGCCACGATCGCCTCCGCCCGGGCGAACAGCGCCGGGTCGACCGCGAGGCCGGACGCGGCGGCGTTCTCCGCCAACTGCTCGGGCCGGCTGGCGCCGACGATCGCCGAGGCGACGTTGGGTTCGCGCAGCACCCACGCCAGGGCGAATTGCGACAGCGTGCAGCCCGCTTCCTGCGCCAGCGGGCGGAGCCGCTGCACGGCTTCGAGGATGGCCGGTTGCAGCCAGGACGCCATCGACTGCGCCGAACCGCCGGTGGCGCGCGACTGCGCCGGCGGTTGCGCGCCCGGCTGGTACTTGCCGGACAGCACGCCCTGCGCCAATGGCGACCAGACGATCTGCGACACGCCGTTCGCGGCGCAGAGCGGGATCACCGCCTCCTCGGGGTGGCGCCACAGCAGCGAGTATTGCGGCTGGCTGGAGACGAAGCGCTCCACGCCGGCCAGCGCGAAGGCGGCCTCGACCTGCTCGGGGGACCATTCGCTGAAGCCGAGATACCTGGCCTTGCCCTGCCGCACGATCTCGGTCAGCGCCGCCATGGTCTCCTCCAGCGGCGTGTCCGGGTCGTAGCGGTGGCACTGGTAGAGGTCGACGTGATCGACCCGCAGGCGTCGCAGCGAGGCGTCCATCTGCTTCGCGATCTGGGCGCGCGACAAGCCGCGGTCGGTGTCGCTCATCTGGCCGAACACCTTGGTCGCCAGCACGTAGCTGTCGCGCGGGCGATCCTTGAGGATGTCGCCCAGCACCGTCTCGGCGGCGCCGCGGCCATAGACGTTGGCGGTGTCGATGAAGTTGATGCCGAGCTCGAACGCCCGGTCGATGCACGCGCCGGCCTGGTCGCGCTCGACGCCCACGCCGTAGGTCAGCCAGGAGCCGATCGAGATTTCCGAGACGGTCAGCTCGCTGGCGCCCAGCTTGCGGTATTTCATGCCCAAATCCTTCGAGTGCGACGCCTCTAGGGCATCATGCTCCAATACGGCGACAGGCCGTAATAGTCGTGGATGCGCTGGCCCCAGGCCGGATCGCCCCAGGAATCGTCGCTCTCGTCGGCCAGCGCGGGCGCGCCTTCCAACCGCGTGCGGTCGAGCGCCACGACGTAGCCGCCCAGCGCCGTGTCGTAGCGCAGCGCCGCCCAAGGCAGCGGGTGGTGCTTCTCGCCCATGCCGAGGAAGCCGCCGAAGCTCAGCACCGCGTAGGCGATGCGCCCGCTCTCCTTGTCGATCATCACGTCCTCGACGGCGCCCAGCCGCTCGCCCGCGGTGTCGAACACCGGCGTGCCGGCGACCTGGGCGCCGGCGATCAGGCGGTGGGCGGGCGTGGTGTCCTGTGGACTGGCCATGATGGCTGCCTCCGTTCGTGGATGGATCGAAACGCCCGTGGCCGAAGCCGGTTCAGCGACCGCCGCTCACCGTGAGGTTGGCGCCGGTCACGTACGAGGCGGCCGGCGACAGCAGCCACAGCACCGCCTCGGCCACCTCGTCGGCGGTGCCGGCGCGGCGCATCGGGATCGCCGACAGCAGCCGGTCGATCCGGCCGGGTTCGCCGGCGGCGGCGTGGATGTCGGTGTCGATCAGGCCGGGCGAGACGGCGTTGACGCGCACGCCCTCGGCCGCGACCTCGCGCGACAAGCCGACCGTCAGCGTGTCGATGGCGCCCTTGCTGGCGCCGTAATGCACCCACTCGCCGGTGCCGCCGAGCTGCGCCGCGCGCGAGGAGACGTTGACGATGGCGCCACCCTGGCCGCCGAACGCGGTCGACATCCGGCGGATCGCCTCGCGCGCCGCCAGCGCCGCGCCCTCGACGTTGACCGCCAGCACGCGGCGCAGCGTGTCGCCGGTGACATCCGCCCCGCGCGCGAAGCCGCCGGTGATGCCGGCGTTGTTGGCCAGCGCCGCCAAGCGCAGGCCGGTCGCGTCGGCGGCGGCGAACAGGCGCATCACGTCCGCCTCGACGCCCATGTCGCCCTGCACGCTCCATGCCCGGCCACCGCCCGCGACGATGGCCGACGCCACCGCGTCGGCGGCGTGGGCGTCGGCCACGTAGTTGAGCATCACCGGATAACCGTCGCGCGCCGCGAGCCGTGCCACGGCGGCGCCGATGCCGCGGCTGCCACCCGTCACCAACAGCAAGCCGTGGCTTGGACTCACGAGCGAGCAGGACCCTCGAAGAAGTCGCGCATCTTGGCGAAGAAGCCGGCGGTCTCCGGGCTGCCCTTGGCGTGGTGCTCGGAATCGGCGTCGAACTCCTCCAGCAGCTCGCGCTGCCGGCGGGTCAGGTGCAGCGGCGTCTCGACCGCGACCTGGATGTACATGTCGCCGCGCTGCGGGCTGCGCAGCACCGAGAAGCCCTTGCCGCGCAGGCGGAACTGCTCGCCGGTCTGGGTGCCGGGCGGGATCTTGACCCGCGAGCGCGAGCCGTCGATCGCCGGCACCTCGATCTCGCCGCCCAGCGCCGCCTGGGTCATGCGCAGCGGCACGCGGCAGAAGATGTTGGCGCCGTCGCGCTGGAAGATGCCGTGCGGCTTGATGCCGACATGGACGTAGAGGTCGCCGGAGGGCGCCCCGGCGGCGCCGGCCTCGCCTTCGCCGCTGAGCCGGATGCGGGTGCCGTCCTCGACCCCGGCCGGAATCGCCACCGACAACGACCGCTCGCGTTGCACGGTGCCGGCGCCGGCGCAGACGCGGCACGGGTTGCGCACCATACGCCCGGTGCCGCGGCAGGTCGGGCAGGCGCGCTCGACCAGGAAGAAGCCCTGCTGCGCCCGCACCTTGCCCTGTCCGCCACAGGTGGCACAGGTCTCGCTGCCACGGTCCTTGCTCTCCGAGCCGGTGCCGTTGCAGGCGTCGCAGGCGACGCGGGTCGGCACCCGCAACTGCGTCTTGGTGCCGCCGAATGCCTCGGCCAAGTCGATCTCGACGCTGGCCTGCAGGTCGGCACCGCCGCGCGGGCCTCGCCCGGCGCCGCGACGGCCCGAGAACTCGCTGAACATCTGGTCGAAGATGTCGCCGATGCCGCCACCAGCCCCGAAATCGAAGCCGGCCGCCCCGGCGCCGGGACCGCCGCCGCCCTCGAACGCGGCGTGGCCGTAGCGGTCGTAGGCGCTGCGCTTCTGGTCGTCCTTGAGGATGTCGTAGGCTTCGCTCACCTCCTTGAACCGCGCCTCGGCCTTCTTGTCGCCGGGGTTGCGGTCGGGGTGGTACTGCATCGCGAGCTTGCGGTACGCCTTCTTCAGGTCGTCGGCGCCGGCGCCCTTGGCCACCCCCAGCGTCTCGTAGAAGTCCTGCTTCGCCATCCGATCCCTCGCGCGGCGCCAAACGCGGCCGCCATCACAGGAGTGCAAACGCGAAGGGCGCCCGCCTTCCAGTAAGCGCGGACGCCCTTCGCCAGTGTTTCAGTTCGTGGTCAGGCCGACTTCTTCTTCTCGTCGACTTCCTCGAACTCGGCGTCGACCACGTTGTCGGCGCCGGGCGCCGGCCCGCTCGGGCCGCCATCCCTGGGCGGGGCCGCACCGGACGCCCCCTGCGCCGTGTACATAGCCTAGCCGATCTTCATGGCGACGGCGCTGACCCGGTCGGTCGCCTGCTTCAGCGCCGCCGCGTCCTCGCCTTCGAGCGCCGAATGCGCCGCGGCGATCGCCGCCTCGGCCTCGGTCTTGTCCTCGGCCGCGACCTTGCCCTCGTTGTCCTTCAGGGTCCGCTCGAGCTGGTGGACCATGCCCTCGGCGCTGTTGCGGGCTTCCACGAACTCGCGCCGCTTCTTGTCGCCCTCGGCGTTGGCCGCCGCCTCCTGCACCATCTTCTGGATGTCGGCGTCGGACAGGCCGCCGCTGGCCTGGATGCGGATCTGCTGCTCCTTGCCGGTCGCCTTGTCCTTGGCGGAGACCGAGACGATGCCGTTGGCGTCGATGTCGAACGTGACCTCGATCTGCGGCACGCCGCGCGGCGCGGGCGGGATGCCCATCAGGTCGAACTGGCCCAGCGTCTTGTTGTCGGCCGCCATCTCGCGCTCGCCCTGGAACACCTTGATGGTGACGGCGGTCTGGCCGTCGTCGGCGGTCGAGAAGGTCTGGCTCTTCTTGGTCGGGATCGTGGTGTTGCGCTCGATCAGCCGGGTGAACACGCCGCCCAGCGTCTCGATGCCGAGGCTCAGCGGCGTCACGTCGAGCAGCAGCACGTCCTTGACGTCGCCCTTGAGCACGGCGCCCTGCACCGCGGCGCCGATCGCCACCACCTCGTCGGGGTTGACGTTGCGGGCCGGCTCCTTGCCGAAGAACTGCTTGACCGCCTCGATCACCTTGGGCATCCGCGTCATGCCGCCGACCAGGATCACCTCGTCGATCTCGGCGGCGGTGACGCCGGCGTCCTTGAGCGCCGCGCGGCACGGCTCCATGGTGCGCGTCACCAGGTCATCGACCAGGCTCTCCAGCTTCGCGCGTGTCAGCTTCATCACCAAATGCTTCGGCCCGGAGGCGTCGGCGGTGATGAACGGCAGGTTGATCTCGGTCTCCTTGGAGGACGAGAGCTCGATCTTGGCCTTCTCGGCCGCCTCCTTGAGCCGCTGCAACGCCAGCTTGTCGCGGCGCAGGTCGATGCCCTGGTCGCGCTTGAACTCGTCGGCCAGGTAATCGATGACCCGCAGGTCGAAATCCTCGCCGCCGAGGAAGGTGTCGCCGTTGGTCGACTTCACCTCGAACACGCCGTCGCCGATCTCCAGCACCGAGATGTCGAACGTGCCGCCGCCGAGGTCGTAGACCGCGACCGTGCCGGACTTCTTCTTGTCCATGCCGTAGGCCAGCGCCGCCGCGGTCGGCTCGTTGATGATGCGCAGCACCTCGAGGCCGGCGATGCGGCCGGCATCCTTGGTCGCCTGGCGCTGGCTGTCGTTGAAGTAGGCCGGGACGGTGATGACGGCCTGCGTCACCTTCTCGCCGAGATAGGCCTCGGCGGTCTCCTTCATCTTGCCCAGCACGAACGCCGCGATCTGGCTCGGCGCGTATTTCTCGTCGCGCGCCTGCACCCAGGCGTCGCCGTTGTCGCCCTTGATGATGGCGTACGGCACCATGCCCTTGTCCTTGGCCACCAACGGGTCCTCGAACCGGCGGCCGATCAGGCGCTTGACCGCGTACAGGGTGTTGGTCGGGTTGGTCACGGCCTGGCGCTTGGCCGACTGGCCGACCAGCCGCTCGCCGCTGTCGCTGATGGCGACGATGCTGGGGGTGGTGCGGGCCCCCTCGCTGTTCTCGATCACGCGGACATCCTTGCCCTCCATGATCGCCACGCAGCTATTGGTGGTGCCCAGGTCGATGCCGATGACCTTGCTCATGCGATGCTCCTTGTGCAGCGGATGCGGGACGGCCCGAGGCACCGTCGCGATCCCCACTTGTGATAAGTCAGGGGTTGATATGTTCAGCCAGGGCCGCCGGAGCAAGACCCGGCGGCCACCGAATTGGCAACGATTGTTACGCGGTCGTGTCCAGACGGTCGCCGACGCTGAGCGGCGGCGGTGGCGGGGCCGGTTGCGGCGCGGACTTCGCGCCCC
>CAXTVL010000026.1:0-3839 GCA_964247515.1 uncultured Acetobacteraceae bacterium
GGTCGACGAGGGCTTCTGGCACGACAACGGCGCCAAGCTCGACAAGCAGTTCGACGCCTGGCTCGCGAAGTGAGCGGCCGGCGGCGCGCTCAGGCCGGGCCGTGCGGCGGCGCGGCGCTCAGGGCGGCGGTTTGCGCCGGCGGGAGCTGGATGTGGATGTCGGTGCCGGCGGGCAGGCTGCTGCCGGGCGGGATGGCGTTGAAGGTGAAGTCGTCGGCGGCGAGACCCGGTGCGAGATGCAGGGAGGCGAGCACCGCGCTGCCGTCGGTGACGGTCAGGACGTTGTCCTGGAACGACAGCCCGGTCGCGGTCTCGCCGGCCAGCAGCACCGAGCTGTTGCCGGCGAACGGGCCGGCGGGATTGACCTGCGGAACGGCGATGGTGCCGAGGAAGGACATCGGGGAGTCGAGGATCAGGGTCGAATCCGTGAGGGAGACGGTCTGGCCGCCTCCGACGGCTTGGTGGAAGTCCAGCGTCGACTGGTTGCGGGAAACCGAGTTGAAGCCCGCGCCGTCGGTCAAGCTGAACGTGCCGTCGCCCCAGACCTGGGTGCCGATGTCGATCGCGGTCCCTTGGCCGGCCACGGTGCCGCCGTTCACGAACACGGCGGGTCCGGCGGTGGCCTCGATGTTGATGGCGCCGTAGTCGCTGCCGGAAATCGTCCCGCCGCTCTGGTTGAACAGGGCCGTATGCGTGCCGAGATCGATGTTCAACGTGTTAAACGACGTGGTTTCTTCAATATTTCCCGAATTCGACACCAGCTTGTTCATGTCGATGTTCTCTGCCGTGGACGTCACGCTGACGAACGGCGTCTCCTCGGAGCGCGCCACGAGGGACGCGCCGCCGGCGATGGCGACGTTGGCGAGGGACAGCGTCGGTCGTTGCGCCGGGGTGGTTCCGGCGGCGCCCGGGCCGCCGTCGAGCACGACCGTAAGACCATCGAACACCGCGTTGCGCGCCACGGCCACGTTGGGGCTGGACGCCGTGCCGATCCCGATCACCGCCGTGTCGCCGGCCTCCGGCACTCCGTTCGGGATCCAGGATACCGGGGCGAAGAAGTTGTGCTGCCCGCCAGACCAATTGCGAACGGTGGTCATCGCCATCTCCCATGCAATTGTTTATTTCCGATAATCTCTTGTTACCGGTTCGTTAAACAATTATCATGCGGTGAACGATGTGTCTGTACTCCGGGCGAATTAACTCCTAATACCAGCGATTTTCTTGTGATTACTTACGGTTACATAGGCGTCGTCGCTGCCGCGCGATCGCGCCGCCAGCGTGGCGAGCGGCCGCGCTGTTGTCGAGGCCGCGTGTCGACACCGAGGGCGTTCAGGCGTGTGTGGGCGGCGGGAGCACCCCGAGCGCGGCGGGATGGGCGATGGCGACCACGGCGGCGCCCGGTGCCGGCAGGGCCACGTCGACGCGCGCGCCTTGCGCGGTATTGGTGAGCGTGAAGTCGGCCGCGGTCAGGCCGGCGGCGAAGGTCAGGTGCGCCACGGCGCCGCCGGCGTTGGAGACCGTCAGCACGTTGTCCTGGAACGAGAGCGCGCTCGCCTGCTGGCCGCGCAGCAGCACGGCGCTGTTGCCGGCATAGGCGCCGGCCGGGCCGCCGGCATAGGCCACGTTGGCGTCGGCGATGGTGGCGAGGAACGACGCCGGGGCGTCCAGCTCCAGCACCGCATTGTTCAGCGTCACCGTCTGGCCGCTACCGACGTCGCGATGGAATTCCAGCGTCGATGGGTTGGGGGTATGCGAGTTGTAGCCGCTGCCCGCCGTGAGCGCGAAGGTGCCGTGGCCCGACACCGCGGCACTGACGTCGAGCGTGCTGCCCTTGCCTGTGACCGCGCCGTTGTTGACGAACTTTGCCGTGGCGCCGCCGGCGATGGTGAGCGTGTCGTAGTTCCCGGCCGAGATGGTGCCGCCCTGGTTGGTCAGCGTGGCGGCGTCGGCCAGCGTGATGTCGAGCTGGTTGGAGAACGCTTGCTCCGAGATGGTGCCCTGGTTCGACACCGCGCCGCTGACCGCGATGGCCTCGTTGCGCAGGAACGAGTGGGTGGCCTGGTCGGTGACGCTGTACTCGTTCTGGCCCTCGACCACGGTGCCGCTGCCAATGCTGGCGTTGGTCAGCGACAGCGTGGGCACCGCCGTCGCGGCGGCGGCCTGCTTGCCGGCATCGAGCACGACATGGAGCTGGCCGAGCGTGGCGCCGCGCACGCTCGCCACGTTGCTGCCCGAGCCGGTGCCCACCCCGATCACGGTGGTATCGCCGGCCACCGGCCGCCCGGCCGCCGACCAGGAGCCCGCCGCAAAGAAGTCGTGGCTGCCACCAACCCAGTTCCGCGTCGTCGCCATCGTGATCCCCGCCATGCCGTTGCGGGTTCGATATCACAGTCGAAACGAACGCGGGCGGCGGCGATGACCGAAATGCCACCGGCACCGGACACTATTGCGAGAGCGTGGGGAACCTTCATCGATCAGGCGGCGCGCCTGTCTCGACCACGCCGGCGCCGGAGGAAGGCGCGGTGGACCAAGCGGACCGGAGCCACCGGCGGATCGGTGCCCGCGGGCCACACCTTCGTGGCGCGCCGCAGCCGTCACGCGTGGGTTTGCAGCACTGGCGCGCTCATGGCGGTGGTGTCGGCCATCGCCGTCGACGCGACGCCGGTCGCGGGCTGCTCGATGTGGATGGCGGTGCTGGCGGGCAGGCCAGCGCCGCCCGGTATGGCGTTGAAGGTGAAATCGTCTGCCGTCAGGCCGGGCGTGAACCGCAGGTGGGCCAGCGCCACGTCGCCGTCGAGGACGGTGAGCACGTTGTCCTGGAACGCAAGTCCGGTCGCCTGCTCGCCGTTCAGGATTACCGCGCTGTTGCGGGCGAACTGGCCGAGCGACCGGCTTGCCACGTGCAGATCGTCGATGGTGGCGAGGAAGGTGAGCGGTGCGTCCAGGACCAGGAGCGAGCCGGTCATCGAGATCGTCTCGCCACGTCCGACGTCCTGATGGAACTCCAGGCGTGACGAGTTGGGCGAATCCGAGTTGAAGCCGTGGCTGTCGGTCATACTGAACGACCCGTGGCCGGACACCGGCGCGCCGATGTCGATGCTGCTGCCTTGGCCCGAGATGGTGCCGTCGTTCAGCAGCCGGGCGCGGCCATGGTCGGCGACGGCGATCGTGTCGAAATCCCCGCCCGAGATGGTCCCCAGGTTCATCATCAGCGTGTTTGGGGCCAGGTCGACGTTCAGGGTGTTGAACAAGTCGTTCTCGCTGATCGTGCCCTGGTTCAGCACCAACCCGGCGAGATCGAGCGTCTCGGCGAACGGGTTGGGATTGTAGGCGAAGGTGGCGTGGCCGGCGATGGAGGTGTCGCCGGCGATGACGACGTTGGAGAGCGAGAGCGTCGGGTTGTCGGCCGGATCGGGGGCGCTCAGCCCGTCGTCGAGGACGATGGCGAGGCCGTTGAGGGCCGCGTTGCGCGCCACCGCCACGTTGGGGTCGGACGCGCTGCCCAGCCCCACGACCGCCGTATCTCCGGCCACCGGTCGTCCCGGCGGCGTCCAGGAATTTGCGGCAAAGAAGTCGTGCCGACCGCCGACCCAGTTGCGAACCGTCGCCACCGTCCCCTCCCGTGCTTTTTGCGCCGATCTGCAGGAAAAAAATCGTCAACTGCCGATTGGGGAGTAATAGCACGGCTGGTCTTCAGATTTTAGCCGACTTTAGTATTAGTACTTAAGTGCAAGTGTCGCCAAGCCTCGCGCCGCCGATGGCCCACCCAACCCCAGCCGGCCCACCGGCATTAGCTAGGCCCCGCGCCTTGCGTGGGCCCCCCCCAGCCCCCCCCCCGC
>CAXTVL010000026.1:3849-15997 GCA_964247515.1 uncultured Acetobacteraceae bacterium
GCCGATGGCCCACCCACCCGGCGGGGGCCATCGGCATTTCGCTAGGCGGCGCGCTTGGCGTGCTCCAGCGCCTGCCACACCCGCTCCGGCGTCGCCGGCATGTCGATATGGTTGATCCCAGCCCCGGCCAGCGCGTCGATCAGCGCGTTGATGACGGCGGGCGGGCTGCCCACGGCGCCAGCCTCGCCGGCGCCCTTGACGCCGAGCGGGTTGGTGCCGCACGGCACCTCGATCAAATCGACCTCGATGTCCGGCAGGTCGTCGGCGCGGGGCAGCGCGTAGTCCATGAAGCTGCCGGCGAGCAACTGTCCGGACGACGGGTCGTAGGCGGTGTGCTCCAGGATCGCCTGGCCGAAGCCCTGCGCCACGCCGCCATGCACCTGGCCGCGCACGATCAGCGGGTTGACCGCCCGGCCCACGTCGTCGGTGACGCTGTAGCGCAGCACGGTCAACACGCCGGTGTCGGGATCGACCTCGATTTCGGCGATGTGACAGCCGTTGGGGAAGGTGTGCGCCTCGATCTTGGCGATCTCGGCGGCGTCGAGCGTGGTCACGTCCTCGCCGCGCGCCGCCCGCTGCCGCTGCGTCGCCGCCAGGCTCACGATGTCGACGCCACGGTCGGTTCCGACCACGCCGAAGCGGCCGGCCGCGAACTCGATGTCGGCGGGCGAGGCCTCCAGCGCCTCGGAAGCCGCCTTGCGCCCGCGCTCGATCACCGAGGCGGCGGTGAGCAGGATCGCCTGGCCCTCGGAATACAGGCTGCGCGCGCCGCCGGTGCCGCCGCCGGTCGGGATGGTGTCGGTGTCGCCCTGACGGATGCGCACCTTGTCGCCATCGACGCCGAGCTGGTCGACGGTGAGCTGCACGTAGGCGGTCTCGTGACCCTGGCCGGTCGACTGGGTGCCGACATAGACGTCGACGAAGCCGTCCTCGGCGAAGCGGATCTCGGCCCGCTCGGTGGGGGCGCCGCCGGTCGCCTCCAGGTAGTACGACATGCCGATGCCGCGCCGCTTGCCGCGCGCGGCCGACTGCGCGCGGCGCGCCTCGAAGCCCTCCCAGTCCATCGTCCGCGTCGCGTGGTCGATCACGGTGCGGAAGTCGCCGCTGTCGTAGACCTTGCCGACCGGCGTGGTGTGCGGCATCGCCTCCGGGCGGACCATGTTGTCGCGGCGGAACTGCGCCCGATCCAGGCCCAGCTCGCGCGCCGCGGCGTCGACCAGACGCTCGACGATGTAGTTGGCCTCGGGCCGGCCGGCGCCGCGATAGGCGTCGACCGGGACGGTGTTGGTGAACACGCCGACCACGTTGGCGTAGACGCCCTTCATGTCGTAGATGCTGGCCAGCACGCCGGTCCCGGCCAGGGTCGGGATGAACGGGCCGAAGTTCGACAGGTAGGCGCCCATGTTGGCGACGTTGCGGGTGCGCAGCGCCAATATCTTGTTGTCGGCGTCGATCGCGAGCTCGCCCAGCGTGATGTTGTCGCGGCCATGCACGTCGGACAGGAACGCTTCCGAGCGCTCGCTGGTCCACTTCACCGGCCGGCCCAGCTTGCGCGCCGCGTAGCAGGTCAGCACGTGCTCGGCGTACAGGAACAGCTTCATGCCGAACCCGCCGCCCACGTCCGGGGTGATGACGCGGAAGCGGTCGGGCTCCACGCCGAACACCGGCTTGGCCATGAAGTCCTTCAGCAGCCAGCCGCCCTGCGAGTTGGTGCGCAGCGTCCAACGCTCGGACTGTGCGTCGTATTCCGCCTGCGCCGCGCGCGCCTCCATCGAGTTGGCGACCACGCGGTTGTTGACCACGGTGAGCCGGGTCACATGCGCCGCGCGGGCGAACAGCGCCTCGGTCTCGGCCTTGTTGCCGATCTCCCAGTCGAACACCTGGTTGCCGGGCACGTCGTCCCAGACCTGCGGCGCGCCGGCATCCAGCGCCGCGCCGAGGTCGGTGATCGAGGGCAGGCTGTCGTAGTCGACCATGATCGCCTCGGCGGCGTCGCGCGCCGCCTGGTGGGTCTCGGCCACGATGAACGCCACCGGGTCGCCGACATGGCGGACCTGGCCGGTCGCCAGCACCGGGTGCGGCGGCTTGGCCATGTCCGAGCCGTCGCGGTTCTTCAGGCTGACGCCGCAGGGCAGGCCGCCGATGCCGTCGGCGTCGAGCTCGGCGCTGGTGTAGATCGCGGCGACACCGGGGAGTGCGGCCGCGGCGCTGGTGTCCACCGAGACGATGCGCGCCGCCGCGTGCGGGCTGCGCAGCACCACGCCGACCAGCGTGCCGGGCTGGGTCAGGTCGTCGGTGTAGGAGCCGGCGCCCTTGAGCAGGCGCGGGTCCTCCACGCGGCGGACGTTCTGGGCCATGCCGAATTTTGTCATCGCGTCGGTTCCCTCGAAATGGCGTCGGACTGGGTGGGATGTGCGGCGTTGGTCGGAAAAGGGAAGCCTATTCCGCCACCGCGGCGTGCTCGCGGACGCGCTTTTTGCCGGCGAACCGTTCCTTGACCCGCTCGCGCATGGTCTGGAACGTCACGTACAGCATCGGGATCAGGAAGATGCCGATGCTGCTGGCGGCGATCATGCCGGCGAACACCGGGGTGCCGATGGCGTGCCGGCTCAGCATCGAGGCGCCCTTGGCGATCACCAGCGGCACCAGCCCCAGCACGAAGGCGATCGAGGTCATCATCACCGCGCGGAACCGGGTGCGCGCGCCGAGCTCCGCCGCCTCGCGGATCGAGCGCCCGGCCTCGCGCTGCTCCTTGGCGAACTCGATGATCAGGATGCCGTTCTTGGCCGCGAGCGCGATCAGCACCACGAGGCCGATCTGCGCGTAGAGGTCGAGCGACAGTCCGGCCAGCTTGATGCCGGCGAAGGCGCCGAGCACGCCCACCGCCACCGACAGCAGCACCGGGATCGGGATCACCCAGCTCTCGTACAGCCCGACCAGGAACAGGTAGGCGAACAGGATCGCCAGCGCCAGGATGGTGCCGGTCTGCCCGGTCGCCTCGCGCTCCTGGTAGGCGGTGCCGGTCCATTCGTACGAGTAGCCGGCCGGCAGCGTCGCCTTGGAGACCGCCTCCATGGTGTTGAGTGCCGTGCCCGAGGACACGCCGGGCTTGCCCGACCCCTGCACGGTGATCGAGCGGTAGTTGTTGTAGCGGCTGATGGTCTGCGGCCCGAGCACGATGCGCAGATTGGCGATCGAGCGCAGCGGCACCATGGTGCCGGTCTTGTTGCGCACGAAGATGCGGAAGATCGACGGCACGTCGGAGCGGTCCGGCGCGTCGCCCTGCAGGTTGACCTGCCAGGTGCGGCCGAACAGGTTGAAGTCGTTGATGTAGATGCCACCGAGCGTGGCCTGCAGCGCGGTGAACACGTCGCTGATCGCAAGGCCCAGCGCCTGCGCCTTGTCGCGGTCGATGTCGAGGTAGATCGACGGCGTGGTCGCGGTGAAGGTCGAACGCACCACGGCGATCTTGGGGTCGGCCTGGGCGGCGGCGACCAGCCCCTGCAGCACCGGCCCCATCTCGACCGGGTCCTGGCCGTTCAGCGCCTGGAGCTGGTACTCGAAGCCGCCGCCGGTCGACAGGCCGATGATCGGCGGCAGGTTGAACGGGAACACGAACGCGGTCTTGATCTGCTGGCTGGCGCCGAACACCTGCCCGATCGCCGCCTGCACGCTGTCGCGCGCCGCGGTGCGGTCGGCGAACGGCTTCATCCGCCCCACCAGGAACGCCGAGTTGGCCTGGTTGCCGCCGTCGAGCAGGGAGAAGCCCACGATCGAGAGCACGTTCTGGATCGAGGGGATGCGCTTGAGCACGCCCTCGACCTGCTGTGTCACCCCCAACGTGCGGTTCACCGAGGCGCCGTCGGGCAACTGCACCGCGATGAAGAACGCGCCCTGGTCCTCTTCCGGCAGGAACCCGGTGGGGGTCACGGAGGACAGGCCGAAGATGCCGGCGGCGCAGCCCACGACCAGCACCAGGCCGATGATCGACAGCCGCAGCAGCCGGCGCACCAAATTGCCGTAGCCGTCGCGCACCCGGTCGATCCCGCGCCCGACATAGCCCATGACGCCGCGCTTCTCGCCGGTGTGGCGCAGGAACACCGCGCACAGCGCCGGCGACAGCGTGAGCGCGTTCACCGCCGAGATCAGCATGGCGACGCTGATCGTCACGGAGAACTGCCGGAACAGGCTGCCGGACAGGCCGGGGATGAAGGCGATCGGCACGAACACCGACAGCAGCACCAGGGAGATCGCGACGATCGGGCCGGTGATCTGACCCATCGCGAGCTTGGTGGCGTCGCCGGGCGACAGGTCCGGCCGTTCCGCCATCACGCGCTCGACGTTCTCGACCACCACGATCGCGTCGTCGACCACGATGCCGATCGCCAGCACCATCGCCAGCAGGCTCACCGTGTTGGCCGAGAAGCCCAGCGCCAGCAGCACCGCGAAGGTGCCGATCAGGCTGACCGGCACCGCCACGATCGGGATGATGGTGGCGCGCAGGCTGCCCAGGAACAGGAACACCACGATCACCACCAGGACGAACGCCTCGCCCAAGGTCTTCAGCACCTCGCTGATGGTGTCCGCGACGAAGGTGCTGCTGTCGTAGAACACCCGCGCCTTGAGGCCCTCCGGGAACCGCGTCGCGAGCTTGTCGAGGGCGGCCTGCACCCGCGCCGAGGTCTGCACGGCGTTGGCGCCGGGCGAGAGATAGATGCCGATCGAGACCGCCGGCGCGCCGTTCAGCCGGCTCAGGCTGTCCTGCGAGGCGGCGCCCAGCTCGACCCGCGCCACGTCGCTGATCCGCAGCACCGAGCCGTCCGGGTTGGCGCGGATGACGATGCGGCCGAACTCGGCCGGGGTGACGAGCCGGCCCTTGGTCTGCAAGTTGATCTGGAACTGGTTGTCGGCGCTGGTCGGCCGGGCGCCGACCCGGCCGACGGCGGCTTGGATGTTCTGCGCCTGGATCGCCGCGATCAGGTCGGCCGGCGCCAGCCCCAGCGCGATCAGCCGGTTGGTGTCGAACCACACCCGCATCGAGTAGTTCAGCGCGCCGAACAGGTTGGCCTGGCCCACGCCGGGGATGCGCGCGAGCGTGTCCAGCACGTTGATGGTGACGTAGTTGCTGATGAACAGCGGGTCCTGCTTGCCGTTCTCGCTGTACAGCTGCAGGAACTCCAGGATCGCCGAGGAGCGCTTCTGCACCGTGACACCGTTGCGCTGCACCTCGACCGGCAGGCGCGACAGTGCCGCCTGCACCCGGTTGTTGACGTTGACGGTGTTGATGTCGGGGTTGGTGCCGAGCGAGAAGCTGACGGTGAGGCCGTAGCTGCCGTCGTTGGCGCTGTTCGACTTCATGTAGATCATGTTGTCGGCGCCGTTGACCTGCGCCTCCAGCGTCTGCGCCACCGTCGCCTCGACCACCGCCGCCGAGGCGCCGGGATAGGTCGTCGTCACCTGCACCTGCGGCGGCACGATGTCGGGGAACTGCGCCACCGGGATGCGGGTGAGCGAGATGGCGCCGGCGATGGTGATGATGATGGCGATCACCACCGCGAGCCGCGGCCGGTCGATGAAGGTGCCCGAGATCATGCGCTCAGCCCGCCTTGGTCACGGCGGGGCCGCCCGACGCCGGCGACGGCGCCACCACGACCCCGGCATGGACGCGCTGGATACCTTCCGAGATCACCGTCTCGCCCTCGTTCAGCCCGCCCAGCACCACCGCGGTGGTGAGCGTCGACTGGCCGAGCTGCACCCGGCGCTGCTCGACCTTGTTGCCGGCACCGACCACCCAGACGTAGCTACCCTGCTGGTCCTCCAGCACCGCGGCGCGCGGCACGCCCAACACCTTGAGCGGCTCGGTGCCCTCGACCAGGGCGGTCACGAACTCGCCGTCCACAAGCTCGCGGGCGCCGGGCTCGCCCAGCTTGGCGCCCGGACGCACCGGGTTGGGTATCACGGCGCGGAAGTTCAGCGTGTCGGTGTTGGTGGCGACCGTGGGATCGATGTAGTCGAGCTTGCCGGCATGGGCGTAGACGCTGCCGTCGGGCAGTCGCACCTTCACCATCACGGCCTCGAGCCCGCCCTTGCCGGCGTATTTGTTGCGCAGGTCGAGCGCCGTGCGCGAGGACACCGGGAACAGCACGTACATCGGATCCTGGCTCACGATGGTCGCCAGCGCGCCGCTGGTGGGCGTCACCACGTTGCCGATGGTGAGCGTGGTGCGGCTGATCTTGCCCGCGACCGGGGCGCGGATCTCGGTGTAGGCGAGGCTGATCTGCGACGCGCGCAACTGTGCCTGGCCGGCGGCGACCTGGGCCGCCTGGCTCGCCTGCTGCGCCTGCGCGTCGTCGACCGTGGAGCGCTGGCCGGCGGGCGTGCTGAGCAGGCTCTGGGCGCGGCCCAGGGTGATGCTGGCGTTGCGCAGCAATGCCTGCGACTGTGCCACGGCGGCGGTCTTGGCTTGCACGTCGGCCTCGAACGGTCCGCGCTCCAGTCGGTACAGCAGGTCGCCCTTCGCCACCTCGGCGCCCTCGGTGAAGTTGCGTTCCTCGATGAACGCGGTCACTCGCGCGACCAGGTCGACCCGGTTGATCGCCTGGACGCGGCCGACGAAATCGTTGGTCTCGGTGATATCTTGGCGCTGCGCGGTGACGACGCCCACCGCCGGAGGGCCGCCCGGTCCGAGCTGGGCGCGCGCCGGGGACGCCATCCCGCAGGCGGCGGCGAAGGTTGCGGCAATGACGGCGGCAGCTCGCATCGATGACCCCGAACGTTCGGCGCCCGCAGGCGAGCGGGACGCGATGGGGCAGCATATCCGCAACGAGGCCGCGGTTGCGAGCGATCGTTATATCGCCATGACGCATGAGTGTCACCGCGCGACCTGGCCTGGCCGCGCGGTCCGCCACTCAGCCCGGTACGAAGGCCGGCTCAGTTCGGCAGCAGCACGTGGTCGACGACATGGATCACCCCGTTCGACTGGATGACGTTGGGGATGCTGACCAGCGCGCGGTCGTTCTTGGCGTCGGTGATGTAGATCTTCTTGCCGACCTCGGTCGCGGTCAGCGGGTCGCCCTCGACCGTGGTCAGCGAGGCGCTGCCGTGGCCGGCCTTGATCGCGCGGCGCAGGCTGGCCGCCGTGAGCTTGCCCGGGACCACGTGGTAGGTCAGGATCTTGGTCAGCATGGCCTTGTTCTCGGGCTTCAGCAGCGTGTCGACGGTGCCGGCGGGCAGGGCCGCGAACGCCTCGTTGGTCGGCGCGAACACCGTGAACGGGCCGGGGCCCTTCAGCGTGTCGACCAGGCCGGCGGCCTTGACCGCGGCGACCAGGGTGGTGTGGTCCTTCGAGTTCACGGCGTTGTCGACGATGTCCTTGTTCGGATACATGGCGGCGCCGCCGACCATGACCGCGGCGTGGGCGAGCGGCGCCGCCGCCGGGGCGGCCGCGAACGCGAGGCCGGCGGCCAGCAGGGCGGAGCGGAGATTGAGCTGCATCGTGGGTTCCTCATGTTCTGCGCGGCCGGGCGCGGCGCGCCCGATGGTGGCACTACGGCGCAACCGGGGCTGCGGATGTGCCGGCGGAATTATCATCGTGCCGTTTCGTTCCGCAACAAGCGTCTCGATTGACCCGTCCCCGGGCCGCGCCTAGCCTCGCGCCGTTGCGGGGGAAGCGGTTTGGCGAACAGGCTCAGGCAGATATGGGCGCAAGGCGGGGCCGCCGTGAACGGCTGGCTGGCGATCCCGTCCGGCTTCTCGGCCGAGGTGATGGCGCAGTCGGGGTTCGACACCATCACCGTCGATCTGCAGCACGGCGTGCAGGACTACATGTCGATGGTGGCCTGCTTCCAGGCGATCGGAGGACATCCGGTGACGCCGATGGTGCGCGTGCCGTGGAACGAGCCCGGCATCATCGGCAAGGCGCTGGACGGCGGCGCCATGGGCGTGATCTGCCCGATGGTGAACACGCCGGATCAGGCCCGCGCCTTCGTCGCCGCCTGCAAGTACCCGCCGCTCGGCAGCCGCAGCAACGGCCCGATCCGCGCCGGCATGTACGGCGACGCGAGTTCCGGCTACCAGGCCACCGCCAACGACGAGTGCCTGGCGCTGCCGATGATCGAGACCCGCGAGGCCGTCGCCAACCTCGACGCGATCCTCGACGTGCCCGGTGTCGCCGGCGTCTATATCGGCCCCTCCGACCTCGGCTTCTCGCATGGCCTGGTGCCCAAGCTCGACCGCGATGAGCCGGAGATGCTGGCGATCTTCGAGCGCGTGGTGGCCGCCACCGCGGCGCGCGGCCTGCGCGCCGGCATCCATTGCGGCAGTGCCGGCTACGCCACGCGCGCGCTGGGCATGGGCTTCCGGCTCGTCACCATCATGAACGACAGCGGCCTGCTGATGACCGCGGCCCGCGCCGCCACGGCGCAGGTGCGTCGCGACAGCCCGGAACTCGCCTCCCGATGACGCCGCCGCTCACCATCCGCCTGCATCCCGACGACAGCGTGCTGATCGCGCGCGCCACGTTGCTGCCCGGCACCCCGGTCGCCGAGGGCGTCGCGGTGCTCGGGCGCATCCCGGCCGGGCACAAGGTCGCGATCCGGCCGCACGCGGCGGGCGAGCCGGTGATCCGCTACGGCCAGATCATCGGCTTCGCGACCAGGGCGATCGCCCCGGGCGAGCACGTCCACGTGCAGAACTGCGGCATGGGCGACTTCGCCAAGGACTACGCCTGGGGTGTCGACGCCCGCCCGACCGCGATGATCGACCCGCCGGCAACCTTCGCGGGCATCCGCCGCGCCGACGGCCGCGTCGGCACGCGCAACTACATCGGCATCCTGACCAGCGTGAACTGCTCGGCGCACGTGGCGAGCGTGGTGGCCGACGCGTTCCGGCGCAACCCGGTCACGGGCTACGACCCGCTGGCGGACTATCCCAATGTCGACGGCGTGGTGGCGCTGACCCACAAGACCGGCTGCGGCATGACTGCGGGCGAGCCGCTGACGCTGCTGCGGCGCACGCTGGGCGGCTTCGCGCGGCATGTGAACTTCGCCAGCGTGATCGTGCTGGGGCTGGGCTGCGAGGTGAACCAGTTGGGCGGCCTGCTCGAGGAGCAGCGCCTGTCCGGCCGGCTGCGCGGCATGGACATCCAGGAGATGGGCGGCAGCCGCAAGACCGTGGCCGCCAGCATCGCCCATGTGCGCGAGGCGTTGGCCGACGCCAACCGCGTGCGGCGCGAGACGGTGCCGGCGAGCGAGCTGGTGGTGGCGCTGCAATGCGGCGGCTCGGACGGCTACTCCGGCGTCTCGGCCAACCCGGCGCTGGGGGCGGCCAGCGACCTGGTGGTGCGCCACGGCGGCACGGTGATCCTGTCCGAGACGCCCGAGACCTACGGCGCCGAGCACCTGCTGACCCGGCGCGCGGTGTCGCGCGAGGTGGGCGAGAAGCTGGTGGCGCTGATGCGCTGGTGGGAGCGTTACACCGAGCGGGAGGGGGCGGAGCTGAACTCCAACCCCTCGCCGGGCAACAAGGCCGGTGGCCTGACCACCATCCTGGAGAAGTCGCTGGGCGCCATGGCCAAGTGCGGCAGCACCAACCTGGTCGACGTGGTGCAGTACGCCGAGGCGGTGACGAGCAAGGGCTTCGTGTTCATGGACACGCCGGGCTACGACCCGGTGGCGGCAACCGGGCAGGTGGCGGGCGGTGCGAACCTGGTGTGCTTCACCACCGGGCGCGGCAGCGTGTTCGGCTGCAAGCCGGCGCCGTCGATCAAGCTCGCGACCAACACGCCGATGTACCTCCGCATGGAGGACGACATGGACGTGAACTGCGGCACCGTGCTCGACGGCGACGAGACGGTGCAGGAGTGCGGCGGGCGCACCTTCCGCAAGATCCTGGCGACCGCCTCGGGCGAGCCCACCAAGAGCGAGCAGTTCGACTTCGGCGCCGCCGAGTTCGCGCCCTGGCAGATGGGCGCCACGATGTAGCTACGGCTTGGCGGGCGGCTCGACATTGTCGGCGCCGGCGCGGCTGCCGCCGCTGCGGTCGGCGCCCCCGGTCTCGATGTCGCCGGGTCTCTTGTGGTTGCCGGTGTCCTGCTGGCCGTCGGTGTGGTCGATGCCCTGTTCGGTGTGCGGCTGCTTGGTCATGGTTTGGCCCTCCTGAGGCGGCGGTAACGCGTCAGGACGGGTGAGGGATGCCAGCCGCCGCCTCAGCGTTCGACGCTCACCGATGTGGCGAGGTTCAGGTCGTAGCCGCTGCCGCTGGGCATGGTGATGCGAAACCCGTCGTCGCCCTGGTATCCGGCCGCCGGCCGGTAGATGAACATCACGCCGTTGTCGACGACCTTCATGCGCAGCTCGCCATGGCGGGGCTGGCCCACGACCCGAGCGCCGTTCGGCGACACTCCGGAGAACCCGAACGAGCCGCCGCACCACTGCCCGGTGTTGCGCAGCGACATGCTGGCCGGGAGGTTCTCCCCGACGCGGATGCGCTGCGCATGGAGCTGGTACGAGCAGCCCGGCGCCATCACCATCAGTCCGCGTCCGGGGTTGCCGCCCGGCGGGGCCGGAGGGGTCTGCGCCTGCGCGCGCGGGCTGCAGGCGAGGGCGGCGGCAATCAGCCATATCGTTTTGTGCATGGAACGGATATACGTCGGACATGATGCCAAATCGTAAATTGCGGCTGGGTGTCCCCGTCGCCGCCGTGCTGGCTTGCGCCGCCGCGATGGGCGGCTGCACCTCCGGTGCGCCGGTCGATGCGGCCGCCGGTGTCGTCGTGCCGTGTCCGGGCACATCCGACCCGCCGCCCGCCGGCTTGCCCTGTGGCCTGGTGTGCCGCGCGGCGCTGCCGATCCGTGCGTCCAACAGCCGGCTGTTCCTGGTCGACATCGCGGTCAACGACAAGCCTGCCTTGATGCTGCTCGACACCGGGGCGAGCCAGACGGTGTTCTCGCCGGCCGCGGCGGCCCGGCTCGGCCTTCCGGCCGCGACCCTCCTGGACACCGACCGGATGGTGGGCGGCGGCGGCGAAATCCCGGTGCGCGCGACGTCGGTCCGCAGCATCGCCTTCGGGCAGGTGCGGCTCGGGCCAGGCCGCGTCTACCTGTTGCCGGAGCTGCAGACGGCGGCGGGGAGTGGAGAGCTCGGCTACGACGGGATGCTGGGCAACGACGTCCTGGGCCGCTACCAGCTCGACCTCGATTTCTCGCACCAGACGGTCCGGCTATACGACGGCAAGCTGTGCACCGGAGCGCTGCCCAACTGGCCGGCCGAGGCCAGCGTGGTGCCGATGACCTCGCGGTTCGGCCCCAACCTCGTCACGGTCACGGGCGTCCTCGACGGGTTGCCGGTCACGACGGTGCTCGACACCGGCTGGGAGGCGATCGACGTCGGCGCCGCGACGGCGCGCAAGTTGAACGTCGGGCCGGAGCAGTCGAAGGCCGACCGCCTGTTGCGGGTGTACGGCATCGGCCCCAACGTGGTGACGGAGCGGCTGCACCGCTTCAAGGCGTTGCAGATCGGGGCCATGACGCTGCCCGACCCCGACATCGCCATCAGTCCCGAGCAATTCGAGCAGTCCATGATGCTGGTGGGCGACCCCGTGCTCTCCACCCGCCGGGTCTGGATCGACTACCCCGGCCGCCAGGTGCATTTCGGCCGTCCAGACTGACGCCTCGGGGCCGTCAGGTGGCACTGATCGGCAGCTCGATCAGGTTCGGCAAGCCGGACGCGATGCCCGCCTCGACCGCGCCCGCGATGTCCCCGGCCCGTTCCACCCGGCGCGCCGCCACACCCATCGACGCCGCCAGCGCCAGGTAATCGATCGCGGGATCGACCAAATCCATGGCGATGAAGCGGTTGCTCGCCGCCGAAAGATAGTGCGCCTGGCCCTTCATGAAGTTCTTGAGCACGTTGTACTCGCGGTTGTTCATCACCACGACCGTTACCGGCAGCCGCTCGTGCGCCAGCGTCCACAGCGCCTGCGGCGAGTACATCGCCGCGCCGTCGCCGACCAGGCAGACCACCGGCTCCCGGCCGATGCCCAGGCTGTAGCCGGCCGCCGCCGGCAAGCCCCAGCCGAGTGCCCCGCCACGCAGGAAGGCATACGGCCGCAGCGTCTCGTCGCGCAGCAAAGCGCGCAGGAAGCCCGAGGT
>CAXTVL010000027.1:0-233 GCA_964247515.1 uncultured Acetobacteraceae bacterium
CGCAGGAATTGCTGTGGCGGGGGGCCGAGGCGCCGGCGCGGCGCGGGCCCGACATCGTGCGCGACTTCCATCGCGGCACGCGGGCCGCCGCCGCGTTCGAGCCGGCCTGGCAGAAGATCCTCGACGACGGCTTCGTCGCCGGATCGGCGTTCGCGGAGCAGCAGGCGCCGGCGCTCACGCCGCCGACGGCGGCGCCGCCACTCCCGGCGCGCGGGCGGGCCGGGGGGGTGCGG
>CAXTVL010000027.1:243-664 GCA_964247515.1 uncultured Acetobacteraceae bacterium
TCCTGACCGCGCCGGTGGTGGCGCAGGCGGAGCCGCTCGACGGCCTCGTCGCCGACGCCGCCGCCGGACGGGTCGACACGCTGCTGATGCTCGACACCAACCCGGCGTACGCCGCGCCTGCGGCGCTGGGCTTCACGTCGGCGCTGGAGCGGGTGCGGCTCAAGGTCCATGCCGGCCTCTATTTCGACGAGACCGGGCAGCGCGCCGATTGGCACCTGCCGGCGGCGCACCCGCTCGAGAGCTGGGGCGACGCGCGGGCGTTCGACGGCACGGTGACGCTGATCCAGCCGACGGTGCGGCCGTTCTACGCCGGGCGCAGCGCGCAGGAATTGCTGTCGCTGGTGGCCGAGGCGCCGGGGCGGCGCGGGGCCGCCCACGGGGGGGGCGTGCCACGCGGCCCCCGGGCCGCCGCCCCCGTCGG
>CAXTVL010000027.1:674-15940 GCA_964247515.1 uncultured Acetobacteraceae bacterium
CAATGGCTGGCTGCAGGAGTTGCCCAAGCCGCTCAGCAAGGTCGTCTGGAACGCGGCGCTGTCGGTCAGCCCGCAACTGGCAGAGCGCGAGCGGCTGCGGCATGGCGACGTGATCGAGCTGCAGGTGGATGGCAGGCGGCTGGAGGGGCCGGTCTGGATCAGCCCGGGCCAGGCGGCCAACACCGTCGCCGCCACGCTGGGCTATGGACGGCGGATGAACGGCGCGCTGTGCGACGGCATCGGCTACGATGCGGGCGCGTTGCAGGACGCCGCCGCGCCGGCGTTCCTCAGGGGCGCCGTGTTGCACCGCACCGAGCGGCAAGCGGCGCTGGTGACGACGCAGGACCATCACGCCATGGACGGCCACGATTTCCTGCGGGTGCAGCCGGTGGGCGGCGCCCCGGTCGGCGAGACCGCGAGCTTCACCCAACCGACGCTCTATGACGGCCCGGCGGGCGACGGCCGCGCCTGGGGCATGGTGATCGACCTCGACGCCTGCATCGGCTGCAACGCCTGCGTCGTCGCCTGCCAGAGCGAGAACAACAGCCCGGTGGTGGGCGTGGAGCAGGTGGCGCAGGGCCGCGACATGCACTGGCTGCGCATCGACCGCTACCACGATGGCGGGCTCGACGACGCCGGCAGCCGGTTCATGCCGGTGCCGTGCATGCACTGCGAGCAGGCGCCGTGCGAGGTCGGCTGCCCGGTCGAGGCGACGCTGCACGACCACGAGGGCCTCAACCTGATGGTCTACAACCGTTGCGTCGGCACCCGCGCCTGTTCGAGCTACTGCCCGTACAAGGTGCGGCGGTTCAACTACCTCGACTACAGCGCGCCGGCGGCGCCGTCGGTGCGCGCCGGGCGCAACCCGGCGGTGACGGTGCGCTCGCGCGGCGTCATGGAGAAATGCACCTACTGCGTCGAGCGGATCGCCGACGCGCGGATCGCCGCCGACAAGGAGAACCGCCCGATCCGCGACGGCGAGGTCCGTACCGCCTGCCAGTCGGCCTGCCCCACGCGGGCCATCGTGTTCGGCAACCTGGCCGACCAGGACAGCGAAGTCGCCGCCACCCGGCGCGACCCGCGCAACTACGCGCTGCTGGGCGAGCTCAACACCAGGCCACGCACCACCTACCTCGCGGCCCTGGCCGCTGCCGCGGAGCATAGCTGATGTCTGGATTGGTGGTCGCGGATGGCGTCGTTCCCGACCGCATCGCCACGGTCGCGCTCGAGCATCCCGGCCAGCGGCGCTGGCTGCTGGCGTTGCTCGCGAGCCTCGGCATGGTCGGGCTGCTGATGGCCGGCCTCGCCTATGTCCTGGTGGTGGGGGTCGGCGTCTGGGGCAACAACATCCCCGTCACCTGGGCGCTCGACATCGTGGGCTACGATTTCTGGATCGGCCTCGCGACCGGGGCGTTGCTGACCTCGGCCACGACGCTGCTGTTCGGCAGCGGGCTGCGTGGCGGCGTCAACCGGGTGGCCGAGACGGTGGCGGTGGTGGCCGCCATCGCCGCCGGCATCTACCCGATCGTCCATCTCGGGCGGCCGTGGTTCTTCTACTGGAACCTGCCTTACCCGACCACGCTGATCCTGTGGCCGCAGTTCCGCAGCCCGCTGGTGTGGGACGAGATGGACATCTTGGGCTTCCTCGCGGTGTCGCTCGCGTTCTGGTACGTCGGCCTGATCCCCGACCTCGCGGCGATGCGCGACCGCAGCCGCAGCCTGGTGCGGGCGCGGATCTACGGCGTCGCGGCCCTCGGCTGGCGCGGCTCCGCGGTGCATTGGCGGCGCTGGCGGCACGCCTACCGCAGCCTCGCGGTGCTGGCGGTGCTGATCGTGGTCTGCCTGCAGACCGGCGCCTCGGTGATGTACGCGGCGACGGTGGAGCCCGGCTGGCACGACACGCTGCTGCCGGCGCTGTTCGTGGCCACCGCGGCGCTCACCGGCCTGGCCGGGGTGCTGGCGGTGGCGGTCGTGGCGCGCCAGGGGCTCGGGTTGCAGGAAGTGGTGACGACGGCGCATCTCGACCTGCTGGGCCGGCTGTTGCTGGGCGCCGGCGTCGCCTCGATCTACTGCTACGGCTTCGACCTGTTCGGCACCGCCATGGCGCACGACAAGTTCGACCTCGCGGTGCAGGCGCGCCGGCTGACCGGCTCGCTCGGCTGGAGCTATTGGCTGGTGATCGGGGCCGCGTTCGTGCCGACGCAGGCGATGTGGTTCCCGGCCGCGCGGCGCAGCCCGGCGGTGGCGTTCGTGGTGGCGCTGCTGGTGCTGGTCGGCATGTGGGCGGACCGGTTCATGCTGCTGGTCTCGACCCAGTTGGGCGACTTCCTGCCGAGTTCGTACCACACCTACGCCTCGACGTTCTGGGACTGGGCGGTGTTCATCGGCTCGGCCGGGCTGCTGATGCTGTTGCTGCTGCTGGCGGCGCGCTTCCTGCCGATGGCCACGATGCGCCGCAATGCTTGAGCGCGCCCATGCTTGAACACGAGTCCTCGGACGGCACGCCGCTCTACGGCATCGCCGCCGAGTTCGACACGCCGGACGCGCTGGTGGCCGCGACGCGGGCGCTGCATCGCCGGGATTTCGGCCGGCTCGACACGTTCACGCCGATGCCGGTGCGCGGCGTGGACGCGGTGCTGGACATGAGCGGCAACCGCATGGGGGCGATCGCGCTGGCCGGCTGGGCGCTGGGCGCCTGCGGCTTCTTCGCCATGATCGTCTACGCGACGGTCTACGACTACCGCTTCAACATCGGCGGCCGGCCGCTGCTGAGCTGGCCGTACTACATCGTGCCGAGCTTCGCCGCCGGCATCCTGGTCTCGGCGGTGGCGGTGACGCTGGCGCTGGGCGCGATCTGCCGGCTGCCGCGGCTCAACCACCCGGCGTTCAACATCGAAGGCTTCGAGAGCGCCACGCGCGACCGTTTCTGGCTCTGCGTCGAGGCGCGCGACGCGCGGTTCGACGCCGAGGCGGTCGAGGATGCGATGGCGGCGCTGGCGCTGCGCCCGCTCTCGGTGCAGCGGGTGCCGCGGTGAGGCCGGCGGTCGCGACGCTGCTGGCGGCGCTGGCGCTCGCCGGGTGCAAGCGCCAGGACATGTACACCCAGGGCCGCTCGCAGACCTGGGACGCCAGCGACTTCCTGCCGCAAGGGGCCACCATGCAGCACCCGGTCGAGGGCACGGTGGCGCGCGACGCGCCCAACCCGCCGGTGCCGCAGCCGCCGCGCATCGACGCGGCGTTGCTGGCGCGCGGGCAGAACCGCTTCAACATCTTCTGCTCCGAGTGCCATGGCCGCACCGGCGAGGGCAACGGCATGATCGTCCAGCGCGGCTTCCCGCAGCCGCCCTCGTACCACACCGCCGAACTCCGCCAAGCGCCCGCGCAACATTTCTACGACGTGCTGACCAACGGCTACGGCGTCATGTACAGCTTCGCCTCGCGCCTCTCGCCCGCCGACCGCTGGGCGATCACCGCCTATATCCGGGCGCTGCAGGAGAGCCATTACGCCGAGGTCGCGAGCCTGTCGCCGGCCGACCGCGCGGCGCTGGGCCGATGAACCGCCCGACCCTGATCGCCTTGGCGCTGGGCGCGCTCGGGCTGTTGGCGACGGCGCTGCTGGGGCTGGGCGACGCGCGCGCGGTGATGCCGTCCTACCTCGCGGCCTGGCTGTTCTGGTCGGCGCTGCCGATCGGGGCGTTGCCGCTGCTGATGACGCTCGACCTCGCCGGGCGGGGCGAGGCGATGGCGGCGTTCGTGCGGCCGCTGCTGCTGGGCTGGCCGGCGGTGGCGCTGCTGGCGCTGCCGCTGCTGTTCGGCGTGCGCGCGCTCTACCCATGGGCCGACGCGCCGCAGGCCGGGTTCGCCGGGCACTGGCTGACGCCGTACCTGTTCGTCGTGCGGTCGTGCGTGTACCTCGCGATCTGGCTGGCGCTGGCGCTGCTGTTCGCCTGGCCGCGGGCGATCGGCACGCGCCGGATCGCGGCCACGCTCGGGCTGATGCTGCACGCGGTCATCGGCACGCTGGCCGCGTTCGACTGGGCGATGTCGGTGGACGCGCCCTGGCAGTCGAGCACCTACGGGCTGATCTTCGTGGTGGCGCAGATCGCCGCCGCCGGAGCCGCGGCGGTGGCGCTGGCGTCGTGGTCCGGGCTGCTCCGCGGTGTGGCGCGCGAGGGGAGGGCGTTGCTGCTGATCCCGGCGGGGTGCTGGGCGTTCCTGGCTTTCGTGCAGTTCCTGATCGTCTGGTCGGGCGACCTGCCGCGCGAGATCGGCTACTACATCGCCCGCGCCGCCGGCCTCGGCCGGGTGGCGGAGTGGTTCCTGATCGGCGCCGGCCTGCTGGTCCCGGTACTGGCGCAACTGAGCCGGACGGCGCGCCCGTTGGCCATCGCGGCGGGACTGGTGGTGGCGGCGCATCTCGTCGAGATGTATTGGCTGGTGACGCCGGCGCGGCGCGGGCAGTTCTCGATCGGCCTCGCGGACGTCACCGCGGCGATCGGGGTCGGGGGCATCGTGCTGGGCAGCGGGCTGCTGTTGGCGCGCCGCTCGGCGGCGTGGCGGGCGCTGGAGGTGCGGCATGGCTGATAGCAGTCGGGCTGATAGCAGTCGGGCCGAACGCGGCCGGGCTGAGCGCGGCCGGGGCTGGGACCGCCTCTCGATGCTGGCCGTGGCCGGCGTGTTCACCACGGCGGGGGTGTTGCTCGGCCGGCGGGCGCCGCGCGTGGCGGGAGCGGTCGCCAGCGGTGCCAGCGACGACGGCGGGAGCGCGCGCGGCCGGCCGACCCAGCCGCCCAGCCGGCGGGCGCGCCGCGAAGGCTTCGAGCCCAAGGACATCAGCGCCCGCGGCGCCTCCCTGGTCATCCTCGGCTGGCTGTGCCTGGTGCTCGTCGTGGTGGCCGGGCTCGCGACTTTGCGCGGCATCTATGCCCGGACCGATCGTGCCGACGCGCCGCCGGTCACGGCGCAGACCGGGGCGACCGTGGTGCCGCCCGGCCCGCGGATGCAGGCCGACCCGCCGCGCGACCTCGACAGCCTGCGCGCCTACGAGGCCCAGGTGCTCGGCAGCTACGCGACCCTGCCCGACGACCCGACGCACGCTCGCATCCCGATCACCGACGCGATGCAACGGGTGATCGGCCGCAGCCTCGACCCCGCGACCCCGGCCGCCAAGCCATGAACGCCGGGCAGTCCTTGGCCGGGCTCTGGCCGGTCTGGGCCTCGACGCACGCCTTGTCGGTGGATTTGGTGATCCTGGCGTTCACCGTGGTGACGCTGGCGCTGACGGTGCCGATCTTCATCGCCATCACCTACTTCGCCTACCGCTACCGGGCCGGCAAGGTCGCCGACCGCACCTACTCCGAGGCGCGCAGCGTCGGCATCGAGCTGAGCTGGATGCTGATCCCGTTCTTCCTGACGCTGATCTTCTTCTTCTGGGCGGCGCGGCTCTATGACACGGCGCAGCATCCGCCGGCCGGGGCGATGACCATCGACGCCATCGGCAAGCAGTGGATGTGGAAGTTCCAGCACCCGACCGGGCAGGCGGAGATCAACGACCTGCACGTCCCGGTCGACACCGACGTGCGCATCAACATGATCTCGCAGGACGTGATCCACTCGCTGTACGTCCCGGCGTTGCGCATCCAGTTCGAGACGCTGCCCAACCGCTACACGCAGATCTGGTTCCACGCCGACCGCGTCGGCAGCTACCACCTGCTCTGCACCGAGTTCTGCGGCACCGACCATTCGGTGATGGGCGGCACGCTGAGCGTGCTGTCGGAGGCGGATTACGAGCGCTGGCTGACCCAGTCCGGCAGCGCCGGGACCGTGGCCGAGGCTGGCTCGCGGCTGTTCTCCGCCTATGGTTGCAGCGGCTGCCACGGCACCGGCGCGCAGGTCCGCGCGCCCAGCCTGGTCGGGCTGTACATGCGCCCGGTGCCGATGCAGGCCGGCGGCACGCTCACCGCCGACGACGCCTACCTGCGCGACAAGATCCTGTATCCCGACCACAATTTGATCGCCGGCTACGAGCAGAAGATGCCGACCTATGCCGACCGGCTGAGCGAGAGCGACCTGCTGCAACTGGTCGCCTACATCCGCTCGCTCGGCCCCGAGCCGGGCGGCGGGCGCACCCAGTCGCCGCCCGAGCAGCGCGCCGCGCGCGACGTGGCGCCGCAGGCGAGCGTGCAATGAGGAGGGTCCAGTCATGAGCGCCAACGTCACCCTGCGCGACACCACGCGGCGCGACCCGCCGACGCCGCGCTCGACCATCGCGCGGCCGAAGGACTTCCTCAACGACGAGACCACCATCCGCTCGTGGCTCACCACCACCGACCACAAGCGCATCGCGATCCTCTATCTGATCGCCATCACCACCTTCTTCATCTTCGGCGCCATCGCGGCCGGCCTGATCCGCCTGTCGCTGATCGTGCCGAACGGCGCCATCTTCACCAACGACACCTACAACAAGCTGTTCACGCTGCACGGCGTGATCATGGTGTGGTTCTTCCTGATCCCGTCGATCCCGACCACGTTCGGCAACTTCCTGTTCCCGCTGATGATCGGCGCCAAGGACCTGGCGTTCCCCCGGCTCAACCTGATGAGCTGGTACGTGTTCATGATCGGCGCGCTGTTCACCATGTTCGCGCTGCTGATGGGCGGCGTGGACACCGGATGGACGTTCTACGCGCCGTACAGCACGACCTATTCCAACACCTGGGTGGTGCCGGCGCTGATCGGCGTGTTCATCGTGGGCTTCTCGTCGATCCTGACCGGGGTCAACTTCATCGTCACCGTGCACACCATGCGCGCCCCGGGCATGACCTGGTTCCGCCTGCCGCTGTTCATCTGGTCGAACTACGCGACCAGCATCATCTTCGTCCTCGGCACGCCGGTCATCACCATCGCGATCGCGCTGCTGATCATGGAGCGGGTGTTCGGCATCGGCGTGTTCGACCCGGCGCTCGGCGGCGACCCGGTGCTGTTCGAGCACCTGTTCTGGTTCTACTCGCACCCGGCGGTGTACATCATGGTGCTGCCCGGCATGGGCATCATGAGCGAGATGGTGACGGCGTTCAGCCGCAAGAAGCTGTTCGGCTACAAGTTCGTCGCCATGGCCAGCCTCGCCATCGCCAGCATCAGCTTCTTCGTGTGGGGCCACCACATGTTCGTCAACGGCGAGAGCGAGCTGTCGGCGATGGTGTTCTCGATGCTGAGCTTCGCGGTCGCGGTGCCGTCGGCGGTCAAGGTGTACAACTGGGCGGCGACGATCCACAAAGGGGCGATCAGGCTCGACACGCCGATGCTGTACGCGATGGGCTATATCGGCCTGTTCGTGATCGGCGGCCTGACCGGCCTGTTCCTGGCCTCGCTCGGCATCAACGAGCACGTCCACGGCACTTACTTCGTGGTGGCGCATTTCCACTACATCATGGTGGGCTCGACGGTGCTGGCGTTCATGGGCGGCCTGCATTTCTGGTGGCCGAAAGTGACCGGCAAGCTCTATCCCGAAGTCTGGGGCCGGCTGTCGGCGATCCTGATCTTCCTGGGCTTCAACACCGCGTTCTTCCCGCAGTTCATCCTCGGTTATCTCGGGATGCCGCGCCGCTACCACGTCTACCCGGCGGAGTTCCAGGTGCTGAACGTGGTGTCCTCCGCCGGCTCGCTGGTGCTGGCGGTGGGCTACATCTTCCCGATGTTCTACCTGGTCTGGTCGCTGTACAACGGCGAGCAGGCGTCGGACAACCCGTGGGACGCCAAGGGGCTGGAGTGGACCACCACCTCGCCGCCGCCCAAGCACAACTTCCGCGAGCAGCCGGTCGTCGACTTCGAGCCGTACGACTATCCTTTGCAGGCGCCCGAACGTGGGTGAAGCGGGGGTGGCCGAGGCATTGGCGTCCGGGGTCGGGCTGGAGGTCGCGGAGCAGTTCAGCACGCAGGACCAGCAGCGCCATGCCGGGCTGATGGGCATGTGGGTGTTCCTGCTCACCGAACTGCTGCTGTTCTCCGGCCTGCTGCTGACGGCGCTGGTGCTGCGCTGGACGCACACGCAATCGGTGCTCGACGCCGGCGGCCGCCTCAAGTTCTGGATCGGCGCGCTCAACAGCGTGGTGCTGATCGTCTCCAGCCTGACCATGGCGCTGGCGATCGAGTTCTCCAAGCTGGGCCGCCAGCGCGACATGCTGCGCAGCATCGTGGCGACGGCGGGGCTGGGCGGCTTGTTCCTCTGCTTCAAGGCGTTCGAGTATTTCCAGGACTACCAGGAACACATGATGCCGTTCCTGAGCGGACGGCCCTATGCCCTGGCGGGCGACCATGCCAGCGAGCTGTTCATCAACCTGTATTATGCCGCGACCAGCCTGCACGCGGTCCACATGCTGATCGGCATTTCGCTGCTGCTGTTCACCGCCTGGCAGGCCAACCACGCCGGCTACCTGGCGCGGCGGCAGAACCGCATCGAGATCGTGGGCCTCTACTGGCATTTCATCGACCTGGTCTGGATCATGGTGTTCGCCACGCTGTACCTGGTGAACCGGTGAGGCAGCCCTCGCCCGAGCTGCGCCACGCGCTGCGCGGGCCGATCGTCGTGTTCGTGGCGCTGCTGGCGCTGCTCGCGGTCAACGTCACGCTCGGGGCGTTGCGGCCGCACGGGAGGCTGTGGCCGCTCGAACTGTCGATCGTGGCGATCATGGTCACGATCACCATCCTGTTCTCGATGGAGGCGATCCAGCAGGTCGCGTTGATCCGGCTGTTCTCGATGCTGGGCTTCGTCTGGCTCGGCATCCTGTTCGGGCTGACCATGCTCGACTACGTGTCGCGCTGAATGCGGCTTTGCGTCGCGGCGGCGATGATCCTGGCGCTGGGCGGCGCGGCGCCCGACCTGTCCGGCCTCGACTACGTGCAGCACCGTGGCGCGGACATGCCGATGGAGGCCGCGCTGCGCGACGCCGGCGGCGACGCCACGACGCTGGCCCAAGTGTCGGACGGACGGCCGCTGGTGGTCGACTTCGGCTACTTCCACTGCCCGACGCTGTGCTCCGCGACGCGCGACGACCTGCTCGGCGGCCTGGCGCGGTCTGGGCTGCGGGCCGGCCAGGACTATGTGCTGGCCGCCATCAGCATCGACCCGGCCGAGCGGCCGCGGGACGCCGCGGCGGCGTTGCGCGACGACCTGGCGCGTTACCCGCAGCCTGGCGCCGCGACCGCGTGGCACTTCCTGACCGGTCCTGCCGCGAGCCTCGAGGCGTTGCAGCGGGCCGCCGGCTTCCATGCCCGCTGGGACCCGGCGCTGAAGCAATTCCTGCATCCCGAGGGGCTGGTGTTCGTCTCGGGCCGGGGGCGCATCTCGGGCTATCAGTTCGGCTACACCGACACCGCCCAGGCGCTGCGCCGGGGCGTCGGCCTGGCCGCCGTCGGGATCGTGGCGCCGCAGGCCAACCCGGTGCTGCTGCTGTGCTTCCACTTCGACCCGCTGACCGGCCAGTACAGCCTCGCCATCACCAAGGTGCTGCGGCTGATGGCCGGGATCACCGTGCTGGCACTGGGCGCCCTGGTGGCCAGCGGGATACGATGGCGCAAACGCCGCGAACGCAGTATCCCAGATGGCTCCGCACCCTTGAGGAAGCCCAGCGCATGAAGCCACGCCGTCGCCTCGCCGCCTTTGCCGCCGCCGCAACTCTGGCGGCGATACCGGCCGTGGCCGCGCCGCTGGCCGCGCATCACGCGATCTACGACCTGAAGCTCGACCCGAACCGCACCACCACGGTGCAGGGCGCCACCGGCACCATGGACTACGAGATGCAGGACACCTGTGACGGCTGGGCCACCCGCCAGCGGCTCGAGATGACCGTGACCAGCGCCGACGGGCAGAACGTCCACACCGTCTCCGACTACAACACGTTCGAGACCAAGGACGGGCACAAGATGCGCTTTCGGATGCGCCAAGTGACCGACGAGGCCGTGACCAGCATGATCGAGGGCTCGGCCGAGCTGTCGGGCAGCGGCGGCAGCGCGCATTTCATCACGCCGCGCGCGACCACCATGACGCTGCCGCCGGGCACGCTGTTCCCCACCATGCACACCGTCACCATCCTGGCCGACGCCGAGCAGGGCAAGAAGACCATGGCGTTGCCACTGTTCGACGGCACCACCGCGAAAGGGGCTCAGGACAGCTTCATCGTGGTGACGAAATGGGACGGACCGGCGGCGTCGAAATGGCCGGCGCTGGCGGCGCTGCCGGGCGGCAACTTCCACCTCGCGTTCTTCGACCGCAAGCCCAGCGCCTCGGAGCCGGATTACGAGGTCTCGATGCATTATTACGACAACGGCGTCGCCGACAACCTCGCGATGAACTTCGGCGATTTCACCATGGACGGCACCATCAAGACGTTCAAGCTGCTGCCGGGCGGCTGCTGACGGCGGCGTCCATCCGGGCGCGCATTCCGCGCACCGCCGCCGCCAGACCGTCGAACACCGCTTGGCCGATCAGGAAATGGCCGATGTTGAGCTCGACCACTTCCGGCAAGGCCGCGACCGGCCCGACATTGCCGTAGGTCAGGCCATGGCCGGCGTGGCACTCCAGGCCGAGCCGGCGCGCGATGGTCGCGGCGGCGCGCAGCCGGTCCAGCTCGCCGGGCCGGCCTTCGGCATAGGCGCCGGTGTGCAACTCGACCACGGCGGCGGCGATCGCGGCGCTCGCTTCGAGCTGCGAAGGCTCCGGATCGACGAACATCGACACGCGGATGCCGGCCTGCGTCAGCCTCGCCACCGCCGGGCGCAGCGTCTCCGCTTGGTTCATGACGTCGAGCCCGCCTTCGGTGGTGAGTTCGGCGCGCTTCTCCGGCACCAGGCAGCAGGCGTGCGGACGCAGCGCGCAAGCCAGCGTCACCATCTCCTCGGTCGGCGCCATCTCGAAGTTGAGCGGCACCGACAGCTCGGCCCGCAACCGCCGCATGTCGGCGTCGCCGATGTGGCGGCGGTCCTCGCGCAGGTGCGCCGTGATGCCGTCCGCCCCGGCCGCGACCGCGACCAAAGCCGCCGCCAGCGGGTCCGGGTGGCCGCCGCCGCGCGCGTTACGCAAGGTGGCGACGTGGTCGATGTTGACGCCGAGGCGCAGTGTCGTGGTCACGGGACGCTCCGTGCGGCCAGCCGGGCCGCGAGTTCGAGTGCGGCGATCAGGCTCGACGGGTCGGCCACCCCCTGTCCCGCGATCCCGAACGCGGTGCCGTGGTCGGGCGAGGTGCGCACGATCGGCAGGCCCAGGGTCACGTTGACGCCTCGGTGCATGTCGAGCGTCTTGAGCGGGATCAGCACCTGGTCGTGGTACATGCCGATGGCGACGTCGTAGCCGGCTCGCGCCGGCCCGGTGAACATCGTGTCGGGCGGCCAGGGGCCGGAGGCGTCGATGCCCTCGTCACGAAGCCGGGCGATGGCCGGTGCCACGATCTCCAGCTCCTCGCGTCCCATGCTGCCCTGCTCGCCGGCGTGGGGGTTCAGCCCGGCCACCGCCAGGCGCGGGCGGTCGATGCCGAACCGCGCCCGCAGGCTGGCGTGGACGACGCGGGCGGTGGCGAGGATGGCGTCGGCGTCGAGCCGGGCGATGGCGTCGCGCAACGAGCAATGGATGCTGACCGGCACCACGCGCAGGCCGGGGCAGGCCAGCAGCATGACCGGCAACGCCGCCCCGGTCAGCGCCGCCAGGAACTCGGTATGGCCCGGGTGCTTGAAGCCGGATGCGTAGAGCACGGCCTTGCTGATCGGGTTGGTCACGACGCCATCCACCTCGCCGGCCAGCGCGAGGCTCACGGCGCGCTCGATGGCGGCGATGGTGGCGGGCGCGTTGGCGATGTCCGGCCGGCCCGGCACGGGTGTCGCGGGCAACGCCAGCGGCAAGACGGGCAGCGCGGTGGCGAACACGGCGGCGGCCTCGGCGACGGTCGCGACCGCGCGCACCGGAATGCAGAGGCCAAGCGCCGTGGCGATGCCGCCGAGCCGGTCGGGGTCGTCGAGCGCCACGAACGCCGGCGCGCCGGCGGCCCAGGCGCGCACCGTCAGTTCGCCGCCGACGCCGGCGGGGTCGCCCATGGTCAGCGCCAGCATCAGGAGAGTTCCAGCACCGCGCGGGCGAAGGCTTCCGGGGCTTCCTGCGGGATGTTGTGGCCGATGCCGGGCAGCACCTCGCCACGGCATTGCCCAGAGAACTGGCTATGGTCGCTGGACTTCTCGGGCGTCGCCAAATCGCCGCTGTCGCCGAACAGGACGACCGTGGGCACGCCGATCTTGGGTTGCCCCGCGAGCTTCGCCTCGGTCGTGTCGAACACCGGGTCGCCCGCGACGTAGCCGAAGCGGTGGCGGTACGAGTGGATCACCGTCTCGACGAAGTCCGGGTTGTCGAAGGCGGCGGCGCTGGCATCGAAGGTGGCGTCGTCGAATCGCCAGGCTGGCGACCACAGGCTCCAGATGAAGCGGCACAGCTCGCGCCGGCGCTCGCGCAGCCCGTCCGCGCCGCGCGGGGTGTGGAAATAGTATTGATACCACAGGCGCCGTTCCTGCGCCGCCGCGACCGGCCGCGCCATCTTGGCGTGGTCGAAGATGTTGTAGCCGCCGCCCGTGACCAGGCCGCGCGCCCGCTCCGGCCACAGCGCCGCCACGATGCAGGCGGCCCGGCCGCCCCAATCGTAGCCGGCCAGCGTCGCCTGCGTGACCCCCAGCGCGTCCATGAAGTCGAGCAGGTCTTGCCCCAGCGCCGCCTGCTGGCCGGAACGCAACGTCGCGGCGTCGCGGAACCGCGTCGGCCCATAGCCGCGCAGATACGGCACCAGCACCCGCATCCCGCGCCCGGCCAGGCGTGCCGCCACGTCGTCGTATGCCTGCGGGGCGTAGGGGAAGCCATGCAACAGGACCGCCGCCGGCCCGTCCGCCTTGCCGCTCTCGTGGTAGCCGATGGCGAGCGTCGGCGTCTCGACCGTGCGGATCATATGTGCAGCGCCCGGCCCTCGACCGCCAAGGCCGCCTCCTTGACCGCTTCGTTCAGGCTCGGGTGGGCGTGGCAGGTGCGCGCCACGTCCTCGGCGCTGGCGCCGAACTCCATCGCGGTGGCGATCTCGGCGATCAGCGTGCCGGCGTCGGGGCCGATGATGTGCGCCCCCAGGATGCGGTCGCTCGCCTTGTCGGCCAGGATCTTCACGAAGCCGTCGGTGCTGCCCATGGCGCGGGCGCGGCCGTTGGCGGTGAACGGGAACTTGCCGACGTTGTAGGCGATGCCGTCCACCTTCAACTGCTCCTCGGTCTTGCCGATCGAGGCCACTTCCGGCCAGGTGTAGACGACGCCCGGGATCACGCCATAGTTCACGTGTCCCGCCTGCCCGGCGAGGATTTCGGCCAACGCTACCCCCTCCTCCTCGGCCTTGTGCGCCAGCATCACGCCGGCCACCACGTCGCCGATGGCGTAGATGCCGGGCACGTTGGTGGCGAAATGCTCGTCGATGACGACGCGGCCGCGCTCGTCGGTGGCGACGCCCGCCTGCTCCAGCCCGATGCCGGCGGTGTAGGCGCGCCGCCCGATGGCGACCAGCACGATGTCGGCTTGCAAGGTCTCGGCCTGCCCGCCCGCCGCCGGCTCGACGGTGAGGCTGACGCCGCCGGCATCGGCCTTGGCGCCGGTCACTTTGGTGGACAGGCGGAACTTGATGCCCTGCTTGCCCAGCACCCGCTCGAAGGTCTTGCCGATCTCCAGATCCATGCCCGGCACCAGCCGGTCGAGGTATTCGACCACGGTGATTTCGGCGCCGAGCCGGCTCCAAACGCTGCCGAGTTCGAGCCCGATATAGCCGCCGCCGATCACCACCATCCGGCCCGGCACGCGGTCGAGCTCCAGCGCCCCGGTCGAGCTCACGATCCGCGCCTCGTCGACCTCGACGCCGGGCAGCGGCACGCTCTCGCTGCCGGTGGCGACGACGATGTGCTTCGTGTCGTACTCGGTGCCGCCGACCTCGACCCGGCCGGCCGCCACGATCCGGCCGGCGCCCTTCAGCCACGTCACCTTGTTCTTCTTGAACAGGAACTCGACACCTTTGACGTTGGCGCTGACCACCTCGCCCTTGCGCGCCTGCATCCGCGCCAGGTCGAGCTTGATGCCGTCGACGGAGATGCCGTGCTCGGCGAAGTCGTGCCGCACGGCATGGAAGTTCTCGCTCGACATCAGCAGCGCCTTGGACGGGATGCAGCCGATGTTGAGGCAGGTGCCGCCCAGCGTCGCGCGCTTCTCGACGCAGGCGACCGCGAGGCCAAGCTGCGCCGCCCGCAGGGCGCACACGTAGCCGCCCGGCCCGGCGCCGATGACGATGACGTCGAAGCTCTCGGCCATGGCGCTACAACCCCAGCAACAGGCGGCGCGGGTCCTCGACGCTTTCCTTGACCCGCACCAGGAAGCCCACCGCCTCGCGGCCGTCGACGATGCGGTGGTCGTACGACAGGGCGAGGTACATCATCGGCCTGATCTCGACCTTTCCCGCCACCGCGATCGGGCGGTCCTGGATCTTGTGCATCCCGAGGATGGCCGATTGCGGCGGATTCAGGATCGGGGTCGACATCAGGCTGCCGTAGACGCCGCCGTTGGTGATGCTGAACGTGCCGCCGCTCAGCTCGTCGAGCTTCAGCGCGCCGTCGCGCGCGCGGCGGCCGAAATCGCCGATCGCGCGCTCGATCTCGGCCATGCCCATCGCCTCGGCGTGGCGCACCACCGGGACCACCAGGCCGTTGGCGCCGCCGACCGCGATGCCCATGTGGACGTGGTTGCGGTAGACGATCTCCTCGCCGTCGATCTCGGCGTTGACCGCCGGGAACTCCCTCAACGCCGAGACACAGGCGCGCACGAAGAACGACATGAAGCCGAGGCGGACGCCGCCGTGCTTCTTCTCGAACGCCTCCTTGTACTCGGAACGCAACGCCATCGCGGCACTCATGTCCACCTCGTTGAAGGTGGTCAGCATGGCGGCGGTGTTCTGCGCCTCCTTGAGCCGGGCCGCGATGGTGCGGCGCAGCCGGGTCATCTTGACCCGCTCCTCGCCCTCCTGCGCCACGCGCGGCGGCTGCGGCGCCGGCTTCGGTGTGGCCGGAGCGGGACGGTTGAGGAAGTCGAGCACGTCGCCCTTGGTGATGCGGCCATCCTTGCCGGAGCCTTCGCCCACCTGTCCGGCCGTGAGCTTCCGCTCGGCCATCATCTTCGCCGCCGACGGCATCGGCTCGTGCGGCGCGCTCGCTTCGGGCGCGGC
>CAXTVL010000028.1:0-8156 GCA_964247515.1 uncultured Acetobacteraceae bacterium
CCCCCCCCCCCCCCCCCCCCCCCCCGCCCCCCCCCCCCCCCCCGCCGCCACCGCCGCGAGGTCGAGCCGCAACAGCCGCGCGTGCGCGTGCTTGCTGAGGCCGAGGCAGGCGTGCAACAGCCGCTTCGGCTCCGGCAGGTCGTCGACGTACAGCGCCTCGCCGGAGACGTGCTTCTCGGCGCTGTCGTGTGCGACACCCTGGCCCACCATCTGCCGCGGCTTCGGCGGCGGCGCCATCTGGTTCATGCGGCGCGCGCCACGCGGGTCGGCACACCCGCGCCGGTGGTCTCCAAGTACAGCTTCAGCAGCAAGTTGCGGGCAACCGCGCTCCGATAGGCGGCCGAGGCGCGCGCGTCCGACAACGGCGTCAGCTCGGCGTCGAGCGCCGCCATGCCGGCCTCGACCGTGGCGGGGTTCCACAGGCTGCCCACCAAGTGTCGTTCGAGCGCGCCGCTGCGCAACGGCGTCGCCGCCATCCCGCCCCAGGCGGCGCGGAACTCCCGCACCACCCCGTCCTGCAGACGCAGGTGGAACGCGGCGCAGACGGTCGAGATATCCTCCTCGAAGCGCTTGCTGACCTTGAACACCCGGAACGTGTCGCCGGGTTCCGGCCGGGCCAGCGCGACCGCCACGATGAACTCGCCCGGCATCAGGGCGGTGCGGCGGTAGGCGGTGAAGAACTCCCGCAGCGGCAGCGTCCGGGCATCGTCGCCGCACCGCAGGTGCAATGTCGCGTCCAGCGCCAGCAACGCCGGCGCCATGTCGCCGATCGGCGAGGCGGTGGCGAGATTGCCGCCGACGGTGCCGAGATTGCGGATCTGCGGCGATCCGAGCCGGCGCATCATGCCGCCCAACTCCGGCCACAGCCCCTCCAGCACCGGCAGGCAGCGCTCATAGGTGGCAGTGGCCCCGATCGTCACCGCGTCGGGGCCGACCTCGATCCGGTCCAGTTCCGCGACCCGCCGCAGCGAGACGATCACCGGCAGGCCGCCAGGCCGCTTGGCCATCCAGACGCCGAGGTCGGTGCCTCCGGCCAGCAGCGTCGCCCGCGGATGGCGTTGCAGCGTCTCGGCCAGTTCCGGCAGCGAGCCCGGCGCGACATAGGCCTCGGCACCGCGCTCGAACCCGACCGTCGATGTCTCGCGGGCGGCGAGCCAGCGCACGACTTCATCCGCCTGGTGCCCCTGGTATGGGCCGCCGCAGCACTCGTGCGCCGCGTCGACGATGGAGCGATAGCCGGTGCAGCGACACAGATTGCCGGCCAGCGCCTCGGCGACGTCCGGGACCGCCTCGCCCCTCTCGCGCAAGGCGAACAGCGACATGACGATGCCGGGCGTGCAGAACCCGCATTGCGACGCGTGCCGCTCGACCATCGCGCGCTGCACCGGATGCAGCGCGCCGTCGCGCCCGCGCAAGTGCTCGACGGTCAGCAGTTGCGCCCCGTCCAGCTCGGTCAGCAGCATGATGCAGGCGTTGACCGCCCGGTATGCGACGGCGCCGGCTTCGAGCCGCCCGACGACGACGGTGCAGGCGCCGCAATCGCCGTCGCCGCAGCCCTCCTTGGTGCCGGTGGCCGACTCCTGCAGGCGCAGCCAGTTCAGGACCGTGGTGTTCGGCGCCGGGCGTGCGACCTGGCGCTCCTCGCTGCCCAGCAGGAATGCAATCGTCTCGCGCACCGGCCACTCCGCTCCATCGCGTGAGATTATCGCCGCTCGAAGCGATTGCAACCGAGCTAGTGGTCGAGCGCCTTGACGATCTCCTCGGTCATCTTCTTGGCGTCGCCGAACAGCATCATGGTGTTGGGGCGGAAGAACAGCTCGTTGTCGACGCCGGCGTAGCCCGACGCCATCGAGCGCTTGACGAACAGCACCGTGGCCGCCTTGTCGACTTCGAGGATCGGCATTCCGTAGATGGCCGAGGTGGGATCCGTCTTGGCGGCCGGGTTGGTCACGTCGTTGGCGCCGATGACGTACACGACGTCGGCGCTGCTGAACTCGCCGTTGATCTCCTCCAGCTCGAACACCTCGTCGTACGGCACGTTGGCCTCGGCCAGCAGCACGTTCATGTGGCCGGGCATCCGACCGGCGACCGGGTGGATCGCGTACTTGACCTCGACGCCCTCCTTCTTCAGCACCTCGGACAGCTCGCGGACGGCGTGCTGCGCCTGCGCCACCGCCATGCCGTAGCCGGGCACGACGACGATCTTGCGCGAGTTCTTCATGATGAAGGCCGCGTCCTCCGCCGCCCCCGCCTTGACCGAGCGGTCGCCGCCGCCGCCGCCGCCCGCCGCGGCCGCGGTTCCGGTGCCGAAGCCGCCCAGCAGCACGTTGAAGATGCTGCGGTTCATGCCCTTGCACATGATGTAGGACAGAATGGCGCCGGACGCGCCGACCAGCGCCCCGGTGATGATGAGCGCGAGGTTCTGGATGGTGAAGCCGATGCCGCAGGCCGCCCATCCGGAGTAGCTGTTCAGCATTGAGACCACGACCGGCATGTCGGCGCCGCCGATCGGGATGATGAGCAGGAAGCCGAGCCCGATCGCCAGCAGGGCGATGAGCCAGAACACCGCCTGGCTGCTGCTGGCGACGAAGGTCACGATCAGCGCCAGCAGCAGGATGCCCAGCGCCAGGTTCAGCGGATGCTGGTAGCGGAAGGTGATCGGGTTGCCCGGCATCAGCGCCTGCAACTTGGCGAAGGCGATCAGGCTGCCGGAGAAGGTGATGGCGCCGATCGCGAGGCCCAGCGACATCTCGATCAGGCTCTCGGCGTAGATGTGCCCGGGCACGCCTATGCCGAACGATTCCGGCGCGTTCAGCGCGGCGGCGGCCACGAACACCGCCGCCAGGCCCACGAGCGAGTGGAACGCCGCCACCAGTTGCGGCAACGCCGTCATCTGGATGCGCAGCGCCACGTAGACGCCGACACTGCCGCCGATCGCGATGGCAAGCACGATCAGCAGGTAGCCGATGCCGAACATGTGCCCGTGCGCCAGCGTGGCGACGATGGCGATGGCCATGCCAGCCATGCCCATCTGGTTGCCACGCTGCGAGGTGGTGGGGTGGGACAGGCCGCGCAGCGCCAGGATGAACAGGACGGCCGCGATCAGGTAGGCGAGCGAAGTCAGGCTGGCGGACATCGGCGGGCCTTATTGCTTGCGTTTGAACATCTGCAGCATCCGCTGCGTGACCACGAAGCCGCCGAAGATGTTCACGCTGGCAAGCATCACCGCGATGAAGCCGAACGCCGTGGCCCAGCCCGAGGTCGCGAGCCCGGTCGCCAGCATGGCACCCACCACGATCACCGAGGAGATCGCGTTGGTGACGCCCATCAGCGGCGAGTGCAGCGCCGGCGTCACGTTCCAGACCACGTAGTAGCCCACGAAACAGGCCATCAGGAAGACCGCGAGCAGGAACACGAACGGCTCGACCGCCTGCGCCACCGGGGCCACGTACAGCGTCAGTGCGTGCGCGGAGACGGCGAGGTCGTGGGCACGCTGAGCCAGGCTGTCGGCCTGGTTGGCAAGCTGGTCCGGGTTCATCCGATGCTTCCTGTCAGGCTGCGGTCTTGGCTTGGAACTGCGGGTGCACGACGGCGCCGCCGCGGGTCAGCAGCGTGCCGCGCACGATCTCGTCGCCCTCGGGAAGCTTTGCGGCACCCGCCTCCTTGTCCCAGAACGTCGTGAGGAAGGTGAGCAGGTTGCGGGCATACAGGCTGCTCGCGGCGACCGCGATGCGGCCGGGCCAGTTGCGGTATCCCAGGACGCGCACGTTGTTGCCGGTGACGATGCTCTCGCCTGGCTTGGTCGCGGCGCAGTTGCCGCCTGTGTCGGCTGCGATGTCGACCACGACGCTGCCCGGCCTCATGCCGGCCACCATCGCCTCGGTGACGATCACCGGCGCCTTGCGGCCCATCACCAGCGCGGTGCAGATCACCAAATCGCTCTTGGCGACGGTGCTGGCCAGCAACTCGGCCTGCTTCTGGCGGTAGGCCTGGCTCATCTCGCGGGCATAGCCGCCGGCCGTCTGCGCCGCCTCGGTCTCGGCATCCTCGACGCCGACATAGGTGGCGCCGAGCGACTTGATCTCCTCCTTGGCGGCGGCGCGAACGTCGGTCGCGGAGACGATGGCGCCCAGCCGGCGCGCGGTGGCGATCGCCTGCAAGCCGGCGACGCCGGCGCCCACCACCAGCACGCGCGCCGGCGGCACCGTTCCGGCCGCGGTCATCATCATGGCGAAGCCGCGCTCGAACGCGCCGGCGCCCTCGATCACCGCGCGGTAGCCGGCGAGGTTGGCCTGGCTGGAGAGCACGTCCATCGCCTGCGCGCGGGTGATGCGCGGCAGCAGCTCCATGGCGACCACATCGACACCGGCTTGCGCGAAGGCAGATGGCGCGTCGGGCTCGGCGAACACGTTGGAGACGCACAGCAGCATGGCGCCGCGCGGGATGCGCGCGCGCAACTCGGCCTCTGGCGCCTGCACCGCGAACACGATGCCCGCCCCCTCCAGCGCCGCCGCGGCGTCCGGCACCACCTGCGCGCCGGCGGCGGTGTAGTCGGTGTCCAGGCACGACGACGCGAACCCGGCCCCGGCCTCGACCGCGACGGTCAGGCCCAACGCCACCAGCTTCTTGACCGTCTCCGGCGTGGCCGCGACCCGCGTCTCGTCGGCGCGACGTTCCTTCAGCACCGCAAGGCGCATCGCCGGTCTCTCCCTCTCGTTACACGGAAATCACATTGGCCACGCGCGCAGCCGCCGTGCAAGGGCCGGCGCTATGCGATGTTGGCCGTCACCGAGGGCGGCACCTTCGCCTCGGCGAGCGCCTCGCGCTGCCGCTGCGCCAGCGTGTCGACGTCGAAGTCGGCGATCAGCTCGCGGAACATGCGCGACCAGTTCAGCTCGGCGCCGAGGCGCAGGAACACGCTGCCCAGCCCGATGGCGCTGCGGTCCATCAGCACAAACTCGCGCGGCGGGCGCACGCCGCCGACCCGCTTCAGACCGGCATGGACCCGCTCGGCCACGGCACGGCCGTATTGCGGGTCGTTGGTCTCCTGGATCTTGCGCACCCGGTCCTGGATCAGCGGCTCGTGGATGAAGCGCGCCCACTCGTTCAACACCGCCATCTTCTCGCGCGTGATGTCGGTGAACCCCCAGCCTTGGTAGGCATGGAACGCCTGGTCCTCGTTGTCGTCGCGGATCGCCTCGTAGAGGTCGATCACGCCACGGATGAAGCTAGGCGGAAACACCCGGATGGTGCCGAAATCGAGCAGGTTGATGGTGCCGTCGGGTCGCGCCTGGTAGTTGCCCAGATGCGGGTCGCCGTGGATCACGCCGAAGCGGTACAGCGGCACGTACCAGGCACGGAACAGCGCCTCCGCCAGCCGGTTGCGCTCCTCCTGCGGCGGCTCCTCGTCGAGCCGCTGCATCACCGAGCGCCCCTCCAGCCACGACATCGTCAGCAGCCGGCGGGTGGAGAACTCGGCCACCGGCACCGGCACGTGGACCGTCGGCTCGTCGCGCAGCATCAAGCCGTACAGCCTTGCCTGCGCGGCCTCGCGCCCATAGTCCAGCTCCTCGCGCAGCCGCTCGGCCAGCTCGCTGTAGATGTCCTCGAGGTTCAACGCGCTGTCGACCCGCTTGTACAGCGACAGGCCGAGCCGCAGCTGGCGCAAATCGGCCTCGACGATGCTCGCCATGTCGGGATATTGCAGCTTGCAGGCGACTTCCTGCCCGTCCAGCAGGGTCGCGCGATGCACCTGCCCGAGACTGGCGGCAGCGCTGGCCTCGTGCCCGAACCGCTCGAACTTGGCTTCCCAGTCAGGCCCGAGCTCGCTGGCCATGCGGCGGCGCACGAACGACCAGCCCATCGCCGGCGCGTTCGCCTGCAACTGCGCCAGTTCGTCGGCATACTCGGCCGGCAGCGCGTCGGGGATGGTGGACAGGAACTGCGCCACCTTCATCAACGGCCCCTTGAGGCCACCCAGGATCGCCTTCAGGTCCTCGGCGTGCCCGCTCTGGTTGCCCTTGATGCCGAACGCGCGCTGCCCCACCACGCGCGCCGCGATGCCGCCCACGGCGCCGGAGGTACGGGCGAAGCGGCGCACCTCGCCCAGGAAGTTCGGCCGGTCTTCCGACATCAGGCGGCGTCCTCCAACTGGTCGATGAAACCGGAGATCACGTCGAGGCCGCGGCGCCAGAAGGCAGGGTCGCCGGCGTCGAGGCCGAACGGCGCCAGCAGCTCGCGATGCCGCTTTGTGCCGCCGGCGCGCAGCATCTCGACGTATTTTTCGGCGAACCCCGGATGGCCGCCGCGATAGACGTCGTACAGCGCGTTCACCAGGCAGTCACCGAACGCATAGGCGTAGACGTAGAACGGCGAATGCACGAAATGCGGCACGTAGGACCAGTAGACCCGATACTCCGGCGTGAACTCGAACGCCGGTCCCAGGCTTTCGGCCTGCACCCGCATCCAGAGATCGCCGATCTGCTCGGCGGTCAACTCGCCCGACCGTCGCTGGTCGTGCAACGCGGTCTCGAACTGGTAGAACGCGGTCTGTCGCACCACCGTGTTCAGCATGTCCTCGACCTTGCCGGCCAGCATCAGGCGGCGGCGCTCACGGTCCGGCTCGGCGTCGAGCATCGCCTGGAACGTCAGCATCTCGCCGAACACGCTGGCGGTCTCGGCCAGGGTAAGCGGGGTGCCCGACATCAGGTAGCCCTGCTCGCCGGCCAGCACCTGATGCACGCCATGGCCCAGCTCGTGCGCCAGCGTCATCACGTCGCGCGCCTTGCCGTGGTAGTTGAGCAGCAGGTACGGATGCACGGCGGGCACGGTCGGGTGGGCGAACGCGCCGCCCGCCTTGCCCGGGCGCAACTGCGCGTCGATCCAGCGGTGCTCGAAGAACCGCGCGGCGACCTGGCCCAGCTCCGGCGAGAACCGGCCATAGGCGTCGAGCACCCGGCCGCGCGCGTCGGCCCAGCCGACCTGTGATTCGTCGGCGCCCGGCAACGGCGCGTTGCGGTCCCAGTGTTGCAGCTTGTCGAGGCCGAGCCAGCCGGCCTTGAGCTTGTAGTAACGGTGCGACAGCCGTCCGTAATCGGCGGCGACGGCGGAGACCAGCGCGTCCACCACCTCGTCCTCGACCATGTTGGCGCGGTTGCGGTAGCTGCCGGGACGCTTGTAGTGACGCCAGGTGTCGACGATCTCCTTGTCCTTGGCGAGCGTGTTGGTGATCAGGCCGAACAGCTTGACCCGCTCCGAGAACGCGGCGCCGATCGCCTGCGCCGCCGCCTGGCGGGTGGCGCGGTCGGGGTTGGCCAGCCGGTTCAGCGCGTCGCCCACCGTCACTGCCTCGGCCCCGAGCGGCACGCGCATCCCGGCGACGGTCTCGTCGAACAGGCGCGACCACGCGGCCCGGCCGGTGACTTCCTTCTCGTGCAGCAGCCGCTCCAGCTCGTGCGAGAGCTGGTGCGGGCGGAACACGCGCAGGTCGCGCAGCCAGGGGCGCCAGGCCGCCAGCGCCGGGTCGGCCAGCTTGGCGGACAGCGCCGCCTCGTCCAACTGGTTGAGTTCCAGCGTGAAGAAGATCAGGTGGCTGCTGATCTCGGTCGCCCGCTCGGTCATCGACTGGTAGAACTGGCCGATCGCGGCGTCGGTGCCGTCGCCGCTGAACAGCAATTGCGCGTACGACATGACACGCCCCAGCGCCTCGTCGATGCGCTCGTACTCGGCGATCGCGGCCGCCAGCGCGCGGCCCGGCAGGCCCGGCAACTTGCCCGCGTATGCGGCGGCGAAGCGCTCGGCTGCGGCCTGCGCCTCGGCCAGCGAGGCCGCCAGCTCAGGACTGTCGCTGCCGGGATAGAGGTCGGCCAGATCCCATGTCGGCAGGGTCGCGTCGCCCGGAGGCAAGGCGGCGGCGGCGTGTCCGTCCGGCATTCGGTGGGAGTCCCTATCGAGTTGGCAGCGAGTCGGATGTAATGTGCGCGGCAGACACGTCAAAGGGTGACGACCATGCGCAGCCCGGCGGCGGCCGACAATTACCCGCGCTGGCCGAACCTCGCTTCCATGATGTTCCGCCGCGCCGCCGAGTGGCCGGACCGTCCGATGCTGCGTGCCGTCGCGCGCGACGGCACTTGGCGAACTCGCCCCAGGCGATCGTC
>CAXTVL010000028.1:8166-15919 GCA_964247515.1 uncultured Acetobacteraceae bacterium
CTTGGCGGACGATCGCCTGGGGCGAGTTCGCCCGCCTCGCCGCCGCCGCCGCGCGCGGGTTCCGCGAGGCGGGTGTCGTGGCCGGCGACCGTGTGCTGCTGGCGAGCGAGAACCGCCCGGAATACCCGATCGCCGAGACCGCCTTGCTGGCGATCGGCGCGTTGCCGGTGCCGGCCTACGTCACCAACACGGTCGAGGACTTCGCCCACGTGCTGCGCGACAGCGGCGCCCGCGCCGCGGTCGTCTCCTCACCCGTCCTCGCGCAGCGACTGCGGGCCGCCGGGCCGCTCGAACTGCTGGTGACGCTCGACCCGCAGCCGGGAACGGGGACGCTGCCCTGGTCGGCGCTCACCGCCACGGCGGCGCTCCCCGCCCACGACATCGCGGCGCAGGCGGAAGCGATCGCGGCCGGCGCGCCGGCCTGCATCCTGTACACCTCGGGCACCGGCGGCGCGCCCAAGGGCGTCATGCTGTCGCACCGCGCCGTATTGTCGAACTGCCACGGCGCGTTCGCGCTGGTGCGGCCGCTGCGTCTCGCCAACGAGGTGTACCTGTCGGCGCTGCCGCTGTCGCACAGCTACGAGCACACCGTGGGGCAGTTCTTCCTGCTCAGCATCGGCACCGAGATCGCCTACAGCCGCGGCATCGAGCACCTGGCGAGCGACTTCATGACGATCCGCCCGACCATCATCGCGGTGGTGCCGCGGATGCTGGAGGTGATCCGCGCCCGCATCCTGGCGCAACTGGCGCGCCAGCCGGCCTGGCGGCAACACCTGTTCCACCGCGCCGTCGCACTCGGCCAGGCGCGGCTTGATGGGAGCCGTCAATCGGCACTCGACCGGCTTGCCGACCGCGCGCTGGAGCGCCTGGTCCGCCGCCGGGTCATGGATCGCTTCGGCGGCCGGCTGCGGCTCGCGGTGTCCGGCGGCGCCCGGCTCGATCCCGACCTCGGCCGGTTCTTCCTGGCCCTCGGCGTCCCGCTGCTGCAGGGCTACGGGCAGACCGAGGCGGGACCGGTGATCTCCGCCACGCCGCCGTTGGCGACCCGGATCGAGACCGTCGGGCCGCCCTTGGCCGGCGTCGATGTGCGGATCGCCGCCGACAGCGAAATCCTGGTGCGCGGCGACTTCGTGATGGACGGCTACTGGAACCGTCCGGACGAGACCACTGCCGCGATCCGCGACGGCTGGCTGCACACCGGCGACGTCGGCCACATCGACGCCCAAGGCAACCTGCTCGTCACCGACCGCAAGCGCGACCTGATCGTGCTGTCGGGCGGCGACAACGTCTCGCCGGCGCGGGTCGAGGGCATCCTCGCTTCCTCGCCGGAAATCGCGCAGGCGGTGGTGTTCGGCGACGGCCAAGCCAGCCTGGCGGCGCTGATCGTGCCGGCCGAGGGCTGCGGCGAGGCCGAGGTGAGCCGCGCGCTGGGCGAGGCGAACCGGCGCCTGGGGCCGCCCGAGCGGGTGCGCCGGCACCGGCTGGTCGAGCCGTTCACGCTGGAGGCGGGGCTGATGACCGCGACCCAGAAGATCCGCCGCCAGCACGTGCTCGCGGCGTATGCCGGGACGGTGTCCGAGTTGCAGGGCGCCCGGTAGCGATCGCTCAGACCACCGCGCGCTCCAGCAGCGGGCGTCCCTCCAGCAGCCGCGTGAACGCCAGCGGCGCCAGGTCGAGCGTGCGATAGCCGCCGTCCAGGATCAGCTCGGCGACGCCGCGTCCGACCGCCGCCGCGTGCTGCATCCCATGGCCGGAGAAGCCTGCCGCGTGGATGACGTTGGGCGCGTCCGGGTGCGGCCCGACCACGCCGTTGTGGTCGAACAGGTTCATCTCGTAGTAGCCGGCCCAGGAGCTCGCCAGCTTCAGCGTCTCGAACGCCGGCACCCGCAGGGCCAGCGCCGGCCAGATGATGTCCTCGAACATCGCCTCCTCGACCACCAGCGGCGGTTCGTCGGGATCGTCCTCGCCGCCGCCCGGACAGCGGCCGGTCAGGAAGTGCCGCCCCTCGCGCCGGAACCAGACGCCTGACGGGTCGATCACCAGCGGGCAGTCCGGCAGGCTGGCGTGGCAGGAGAACACGTAGACCATCCGCTTGCGCGCGCGCACCGGCAGGTCGATGCCGAGGAAGCCCGCCACCCGCGCCGACCACGGGCCGCCAGCGTTGACCGCGACGTCGCAGCCGACCACGGCGCCGTCGGCCAGCTTCACGCCACCGACCCGCGCGCCGTCGCGGGTGAACCCGGTCGCGTCCTGCGCCACGTACTCGACGCCCAGCGAGCGCGCCTTGCGCCGCAACGCCGCGAGCAGCGCCGGGCCGTCGAACGAGCCTTCCCGCGACAGGCCCAACGAGCCGCCGGCGACGCCCTCGGTGGACAGCCAGGGGAAGCGTCGCCGCCACTCGTCGCACGCCACCAGCGCCACGTCGGCCCCGTGCGCCCGATGCGCCGCGTGGTTGGCGCGCAGCGTCGCCAGGCCGGCCTCGCTCGCCAGGAACAAATAGCCCGGCAGCCGCAGCGACAGTTCCGGCCCCTGCCCGTCCACCGCCAGGGCGACGGGGGCCGCGCGCAGGAATTCCAGGCCGAACTGCGACATCGCGATGTTGATCGGCGTCGTGAACTGCTCGCGGATCGAGCTCGCCGACAGCGCCGACGAGGCGCGCTGGTAGCTCGGATCGCGCTCGACCACGGTGATGCCGCCACGGAAATCGGCACGGCTGGAGAGATGGTAGGCGATGGCGCTGCCGATCACCCCGCCGCCGACGATGGCGACGCGCATCAGGGCAGCGACGGCAGATCAAGCCCGGAGTCGCGGGCGCAGGCGATGGCGTCCTCGTAGCCGGCGTCGGCGTGGCGCATGACGCCGCTGGCCGGGTCGTTCCACAGCACGCGCGCGATGCGCCTTGCCGCCGCCTCGCTGCCGTCGGCCACGACCACCATGCCGGCGTGCTGCGAGAAGCCCATGCCGACGCCGCCGCCATGGTGCAGCGAGACCCAGGTGGCGCCACTCGCGGTGTTGAGCAGGGCGTTGAGCATCGGCCAGTCCGACACCGCGTCCGAGCCGTCCCGCATCGCCTCGGTCTCGCGGTTGGGGCTGGCGACCGAGCCGCTGTCGAGGTGGTCGCGGCCGATCACGATCGGGGCGGAGACCTCGCCACGCGCCACCATCTCGTTGAACGCCAGGCCGAGCCGGTCGCGCTGGCCCAGCCCCACCCAGCAGATGCGCGCCGGCAGTCCTTGGAAGCGGATGCGCGCGCGCGCCATGTCGAGCCAGTGGTGCAGGTGCGGGTCGTCGGGGATCAGCTCGCGCACCCGCTGGTCGGTGCGCCAGATGTCCTCCGGGTCGCCGGACAGCGCCGCCCAGCGGAACGGGCCTATGCCGCGGCAGAACAGCGGCCGGATGTAGGCCGGCACGAAGCCGGGGAAGTCGAACGCCTCGGCCAAGCCTTCGTCGCGGGCGACCTGGCGGATGTTGTTGCCGTAGTCGAGCGTCGGCACGCCGAGCCGGTGGAAGTCCAGCATCGCCTGCACGTGCGTGCGCATCGAGCGCCGCGCCGCCGCCTCGACCGCGGTGGGGTCGGTGTCCTTCGTCCGCTCCCATTGGTCGAGCGTCCAGCCGGCCGGCAGGTAGCCGTGCAACGGGTCATGCGCGCTGGTCTGGTCGGTCACGACGTCCGGCCGCACGCCACGCTGGACCAGTTCGGGGAACACCTCGGCGGCATTGCCGAGCAGGCCGATCGAGACCGGCCCGTCCGCGTCACGCAGCCAGGCGAGCGCCTGGTCGAGGCTGTCGGCCTGGCGGTCGAGGTAGCCGGTGCGCAGCCGCATCTCGATCCGGCTCGGCTGGCACTCGACCGCCAGCATCGAGGCGCCGGCCATGGTGGCCGCCAACGGCTGCGCGCCGCCCATGCCGCCGAGGCCGCCGGTCAATATCCAGCGCCCGCGCAAATCGCCGCCGTAGTGCCGGCGGCCGACTTCCACAAACGTCTCGTAGGTGCCCTGCACGATGCCCTGGCTGCCGATGTAGATCCAGGAGCCGGCGGTCATCTGGCCGTACATCATCAGGCCGGCACGGTCGAGCTCGTGGAACTTCTCCCAATTCGCCCAGTGCGGCACGAGGTTGGAGTTGGCGATCAGCACGCGCGGCGCGTCGGCGTGGGTGCGGAACACGCCGACCGGCTTGCCCGACTGCACCAGCAGCGTCTCGTCCTCGCCCAGGACGCGCAGGCTGGCGCAGATGCGGTCGAACGCCTCCCAGTTGCGCGCGGCGCGGCCGATGCCGCCGTAGACGATCAGCTCCTGGGGTTTTTCGGCGACCTCGGGATCGAGGTTGTTCATCAGCATCCGCAGCGCCGCCTCGGCGCCCCAGGTGCGGCAGCTCATCTCGGGGCCGCGCGGGGCGCGCACGGTTCGCTGGTTGTCGAGGCGGCTCAGCATGGCGGGGCACTCCGCATGACGCCGCCGCGCATCACCGCGACGAGCGGGTTGAAGCCGATGGCGTAGGCCAGTTCCGCCGGATGCCCGACCCGCCACAGCGCCAGGTCGGCGCGCATCCCCGGCGCCAGCACGCCCCGGTCGGCCAAGCCCAACGCGCGGGCCGCGTTGCGGGTGATCCCGGCCAGCGCCTCCTCCGGCGTCAGGCGGAACAGCGTGCAGGCCAGGTTCAGCACCAGCAGCGGCGAGGTCAACGGCGAGGTGCCGGGGTTGCAATCGGTCGCGAGCGCGATCGGCACGCCCCGCTCGCGCAGCAGCGCCACCGGAGGCGCCTGGCGCTCGCGCAGGAAGTAGAACGCGCCCGGCAGCAGCACCGCGACGGTGCCGGCGACGGCCATGGCGTCCGCCCCCGCCGCGTCCAGGTGTTCCAGGTGGTCGGCCGACAGCGCGCCGAACTCGGCAGCCAGCGCGGCACCGCCCGAATTGCTCAACTGCTCGGCGTGCAGCTTCACCGGCAGGCCGTGCGCCCGCGCCGCCTCGAACACGCGCCGCGTCTGCGCCGGGCTGAACGCGATCCCCTCGCAGAACGCGTCCACGGCGTCGGCCAGGCCCTCGCGCGCCGCCGCCGGGATGATCGCGTCGCGGACCAGGGCCACGTAGCCGTCCGGATCGTCCTTGTAATCATGCGGGACCGCGTGCGCCGCCAGCAGCGTCGCCCGCACGTCCACCGGCCGCAGCGCCGCGAGCCGCCGCGCCGCCCGCAGCAGGCGCAACTCGGTCGCGAGGTCGAGGCCGTAGCCGGATTTCATTTCGACCGTGGTGACGCCCTCGCGCAACAGCGCGTCCAGTCGCGGCAGCGCCGCCGCGACCAGCGCCCCCTCGTCGAGCGCCCGCCTGGCGCGCACGGGGGAGCCGAAGCCCCCCCCCGCGCGGGCGATGTGCTCGTAGCTGGCGCCCGGCAACCGCGGGTCGAACTCTCGGGCGCGATTGCCGCCGTAGACCAAATGCGTGTGGCAGTCGATCAGGCCGGGCGTCAGCAGCCCGCCTCGTCCGTCATGGGTCTGGCGCGCCTCGAAGTCGGCGGTCCGGGGTCCCACGTAGCTGATTGTGTCGCCCGCCACCGCCACCGCCGCATCGGCGATCAGGCCGTATGCCGCGCCACCAGCCTGCATAGTCGCGGCCGAGATGTTGACCCACAGCTGATCGAACAACGCGCACTGACCCTCGCGCCTGACGTATTCTACTTCTTGATGGTCGCTGCTGGCGGCTGAGCCGCAACCGGGGCGGGAGCAGCAACAATGGAGCCGGGCTGGAAGATGATCTGCACCGGCTGCGGTCCGCCTTGCGCTATCTTGAAGCCGACCAGGCCGCCGAGCGTCCCGGCGATTGCGGCCAGTGCCCCGCCAAGAATGGCTAGATTGCGTGGCGTTTCCCAGAACGCCTGCCGCCCCTTGAGCCGCAAGTCCGCCTGCATCACCGCCACCTTCAACTCCCGTTCCTCACCGTCGGTCATCGCTACCTTTACACAATTCGCCGGCTCGCCCCAGCGCGCAAGCCCTCAGGCCATTTGGATTATTTCCGACGCCTCGGCGGCCACAAGCGCTACAGCCAACGTGCAGTGCCTGCGCGACAACGCACCGATTTATGCCGTCACTCCGCGCCTCCAAGTTGCTTTCCTGCTACGCGAGTAGCTTAAGATCAGAACTCTGCCCTTGAAATTCGACTTACCGGTAAGTTACCATTTGGGAACAGAATTAGATCCACGGTCCAGTGGGAGACCGAGTAGCCATTGTTGAGTGGTTTTTTGTAGAACAGGAAAGAGCCTTCTGCTTTTGTTATGACACTTTCGGTTCCAAATAAATCGGGAACACTGCACCAGTAGTTTCCACTTGCATATTTGAGAACGAAGTTACCCAGAGGTACCTGCGCCGTGTATGTCGTCCCGCCATAAAGAAAGAGAGACATGACCCATATCCCACTGGCAGCATCTTCTAAATTGACGAAGTAATTTGATCCAGGTGCAGTTCGCAGCGTAAGCGACGCAAGCCGAGGGGCAGAACTATAATACCTATATAGCCCTTGTCATGGCTGAATAAATATGGAGCAATCGGTAGTAGGAGGATCGATAGTCGTGGAAGCGACGGGGGCCGTCGGCAATGGCTGGGTTGAAATGTTTTTGTTTATAGAATTCGATAAAATTACTGGGACAGCCAGAGATCTTTGTGTCGTATTCAACGACCAATGTAAAACAAAAAAGAGCAAGATTACGATCAGTACGCTAGTCACACTATATTGACACAGAAACTGAACTACTTTCAGCAGCTTGGATTTGTCATCTGAAGCATATCCACGACTACTTTTAAGATTAATTTTTAGCGGATAACGTATAGCCTGAAACAATGAATCGTGTATTAAAACTTGAGGTTCAGTCTGCTTGCGCTTCTAATCAACCCCGACGCCTCCGCCAGCGCGCGCGACGCCGCCATCGCCTCGCCCACCGCCAATGCCGCCGCCAGCGCGCGCCGCCCCGCCGCCGCGTCGACGATCACCGGGGCGCCGTCCAGCACGGCGGCCACGAACGCCGACTGCTCGGCCTCCAGCGCGTCGTGCTCCTTCCAGGTCACTTCCTCCAGCCGCCCGCCACCGGTGCCGGGCAGCGGCAGGCCGCGCTCGCGGCCGATCATCATCAGCTTGCGGCCGGCGAAGTCGACCGACATGTAGCCCTCCTGGCTGAACAGCCGCATCTTGCGCTCGGTCTTGAGCGAGATGCGGCTCGCGGTGATGGTCGCGACACAGCCGTTGGCGAAGCGCACCCGCGCGTTGGCGATGTCCTCGTGCGCGCTGGCGACCGGGGCACCCACCGCGTCGACGCCGGTGATCGGGCTGTCGACCAGCGCCAGCACCAGGTCGAGGTCGTGGATCATCAGGTCGAGGATCACCGAGACGTCGGTGCCGCGCGGCTTGAACGGCGCGATCCGCACGCATTCCAGGTACAGCGGCCGGCGCATCCGGGCGCTGATCGCGCGGTGCTCGGCGGAGAAGCGCAGCAGGTGCCCGACCTGCAGCACCAAGCCTCGCTCCGCCGCCAGCGCGCCCAGCGCGTCGGCTTCGGCCAGCGTGCCGGCGATCGGTTTCTCGACCAGCACGTGCCGCCCGGCCCGCAGCGCCGCGTCGGCGAGACCGAAATGCGCCTCCGCCGGCGCCGCCAGCACCACCGCGTCGCAGCCGGCCAGCAGCGCCTCCCAGCCGAGTGCGGCACTGCGCGTCTCGCGCGCCAGCGCCTCGGCGCGGCCGGTGTCGGGGTCGTGCACGCCCACCAGCAC
>CAXTVL010000029.1:0-1867 GCA_964247515.1 uncultured Acetobacteraceae bacterium
GCTGATGCCGGGCATGGTCAACACCCATTGCCACCTGACCTACAACAACGGCACCACGGTCGCCGAGCTCACGGCGCTGCCGGTCGAGGAGCACGTGCTGCTGACCATGCACAACGCGAGGCAGGCGCTGGACATGGGCTTCACCGCGGCGATCGGCGCCGCCTCGGCCAAGCCGCGGCTCGACATCGCGATCCGCAACGAGATCAACAAGGGCAAGATCCCCGGCCCGCGCCTGCTCGCCGGGTCGCCCGAGCTGACCGTCACCGGCGGCCTGGCCGACGACAACCAGTTGGGCGCCAAGCACCCGTCGATCTCGATCATCTGCGACGGGCCGGACGAATTCCGCAAGACGGTGCGGACGATGATCCGCGAGGGCGTCGACCTGATCAAGTTCAACAACTCGGGCGACAGCTTCTGCTTCCCGCGCATGGCCGCCTACGACAACCCGATGACCGACGCGGAGGTGGCCGCGATCTGCGACACCGCCAACAACATCGGCAAGCGCCTGGCGGCGCACGCGCACGCCGACAGCTCGGTGCGGCAATGCATGAAGTACGACGTGGAGTTCATCTTCCACGCGACCTTCGCCACCGACGAGACCATCGAGCAACTCGAGCGCGCGCGCCACAAGCACTACGTCTCGCCGGCGATCGCCGCGCGCTACAACACCACCTACGAGGCGAAGGACTGGGGCATCACCACCGACGTGGCCGAGATGATCGGCAACAAGCGCGAGCTGGACGAGGGCATCAAGGTGATGCGCAAGATGCGCGCCGCCGGCATCAAGGTCATGCCGTTCGGCGATTACGGCTTCGCCTGGCTGCCGCAGGGCACCGAGGCGCGCGACCTCGAGCATTTCGTCAACCTGTTCGGCTTCGAGCCGTGGGAGACGCTGCGCGCCGCCACCGCCTATGGCGGCGAGGCGTGGGTCGGCCGCTCCGGCGAGAAGCTGGGCCGGGTGGCGGCGGGCTACCTCGCCGACATCCTGCTGGTGGACGGCAACCCGCTGCACGACCTGAGCTTGCTGCAGGACCGCAACGCGCTGCTCGCGATCATGAAGGACGGCCAGTTCCACAAGCCGTTCCAGGGCCGCGTCGCCATGGGGCGGGCGATCGCCGCCGAGTAGGGGCGCTCGGCTCAGGCCGCCAGCCGGCCGGAGCGTGCCTCGATGGCGCGCAGCACCGCGGCCACGTCGGCGTCGCCCAGGCCCAAGCCGGCGGTCTCCCGGTAGAGCGCATGGCAGGTGTCGAGCAGCGGCACGGCGGTGTCGGCATGGCGCGCCGCCTCGACGATCAACGGGAGGTTTTCCATCAGGGTCGCGACCGAGGCCTGGACGGAGAAATCCCGCGCCACCAGCTTCGGCGCCTTCATCCGCAGCAGGTCGCTCGACAGTGGGCCGCCGGCCAGCAGCGCCGTGAACTGGTCGAGGTCGAGCCCCTGGCGGCCGGCGTAATTCACGGCCTCCGCGAGCCCGGTCAGCATCGCGATCAGGAACAGGTTGGAGGCGAGCTTCATCGATAGAGCGTTGGGCACCGCGCCGCACGCGACCGCCTCGCGGCACATCGGCGCCAGCAGCGGGCGCACCGCCGCGATGTCGTCCGGCTCGCCGGCGAGCATGGCGACGAGCTGGCCGGCCTCGGCCGGCTCGCGCGAGCCGGACACCGGGGCCTCCACGTAGCGGCCGCCGGCGGCACGGATGTCGGCGGCCAGGGCACGCGAGTAGCCGGGTGCCGTGGTGCCCATGGCGACGACCATGTGGCCGCGCACCAGTGCCGCGAAGCCCGGCGTGGCGCCCCCCCCCCCCCCGGGCGGGGCGTGGCCCAGCCGCACGCACACGCTGACCCAGGCCCCGGTGGCGCGCCCCACC
>CAXTVL010000029.1:1877-15853 GCA_964247515.1 uncultured Acetobacteraceae bacterium
CCCCAGCGCCGCGTCCGTCGCTTCGCCATGCAGCAGCATCAGGATCACCGTGCCCGCTTGCGCGAACAGCTCCGTCACGTCTGCCGCGACGACGGCGCCGGCCGCCGCGAGCGGCGCGGCCTTGCCCGGGGTGCGGTTCCAGACCAGCAGCGGCGTCCCGGCCCGGACCAGGTTGAGCGCCATCGGCTCGCCCATGCTCCCGAGGCCGATGAAGCCGGTCACTGCGCGCGGTTGGTCGTCCATGTCCTGCTCCTAGGTGCCGCCGGCCCGACAGGACGCGACCAAGTATCGTCACTCCTAGGTCAGCTTGGCCCATGCGGGAAGGTGGGACGGCCGCTCCGGTCCAGACCGAGGGCGGCAGGCGGGCGAGCGTGTCGACTCCCTCGGGCCGGGGCCGATGCCGAACGCCCGCGCCCGCAACGTCGCCGTGGATCGGCGAGAACGGGGACAGGAACTCGATCCCGCTCACCCTGAGAAGGCAGCCATCTCCGGCTCATCGAGAGGGCCGGGGACCGCCGAACCTGGCGAGCGCCGCGAGCAGAACCAAGGCTATCGCCGCCGCGCAACCGAGCGCCAAGGCCGCGGATTGCCGTGCTACGAGTGCCCCCGCGACCGCCCCCGCGACCAGGCCGCACCACAGCGCCAGGAAGGGCAGGGTGGCCGACCACGGCCCCGACTCCAGCAGCGCCTTGGCCACGCCGCGCCCGATGTTGACCAGCGTGCCCGTCACGTAGGTCAGCGCGACGTTGACGCCGCCCGCGCGGTGCATCGTCGCGTTCTGCAAACCCATCGCCAGGCTGAGCATTGTTGCGGACAAGGTCTCGCGGGCGCCCGCGTTCACCGATGCCGCGGCCGCGGCCAGCAGCACTGCCACCGCCAGCAAGACCGCCTCCCCGCCCCTGCGCCCGATCGCGGCATCCAGCAACTCGCCCACGACGACTCCCGCCACGAAGCCGCCGATGACCAGGGCGGAAAGCAGCGCCGCGCCGTTGCCCGCCGCGGCCGCCGCGGCCAGCATGGTGCTGTTGCCGCTCATGAACGATACGAACAGGTCGCGCCAGTGCACGAAGCCGACCGCGTCGACGAACCCGGCCAGCGCCGCCAGCGCCGCCGCCAGGCCCAGCCGCCCGCCATCCCGCGTCGCCGTCGCGGTGGGCGCCCGCTCCCTTGGCAGGGATCCAGCCGTCACGCGCCCCCGGTGCCGTGGCCGACCATCGTCCGGGCGTCGACCACCTTGTCGAAGGTCGCCTCGTCCACGTCGCCGGATTTCAACGCCGCCTCGCGGAGCGTGGTGCCCGCTTCATTGGCCTGCTCGGCGATGTGCGCCGCCTTCTGGTAGCCGATCACCGGCGACAGCGCCGTGACCAGCATCAGGCTGCCCTCGACATAGGCGGCGATCCGCTTCTCGTCGAGCCGGGTGCCCTCGACCGAGTAGCGGCGGAACTTCTCGCAGCCGTCGGCCAGGATGCGGGCCGAGTGCAGGAAGTTGTTGACGATGATCGGCCGCATCGCGTTCAGCTCGAAATTGCCCTGGGAGCCTGCGAACGCCACCGCCGTGTCGTCGCCGATCACCTGGATCGCGATCATCACGATCGCCTCGCACTGCGTCGGGTTGACCTTGCCCGGCATGATCGAGCTGCCCGGCTCGTTGTCCGGCAGCTTCAATTCGCCGAGGCCGCAGCGCGGGCCGGAGGCCAGCCACCGCATGTCGTTGGCGATCTTCATCAGCGCCACCGCCACGCCGCGCAGCGCCGCGCTGGCGCGCACCATGGCGTCGAGCGAGCCCTGCGCCATGAACTTGTTGGGCGCGGTCACGAACGGCTTGCCGGTCAGCTCGGCGATCCGGGCCGCGACCTTGACGCTGAAGCCGGGCGGCGCGTTGAGCCCGGTGCCGACCGCGGTGCCGCCGACCGCGAGTTCGTAGAGGCCGTGGCGGCAATCCTCGACCGCTGTCATGCAGGCGCGGATCTGTGCCGCGTAGCCCGACCATTCCTGCCCGACCGTGAGCGGCACGGCGTCTTCCAGATGGGTGCGGCCGATCTTGACCACGTCGTCCCAGTCCCGCGCCTTGACCTCGATCGCGCGCGCCAGCGCGTCGAGCTGCGGCAGCAATCGGACGTCGATCTCGTCCACGGCCGCGATGTGCATCGCGGTCGGGAAGGTGTCGTTCGAGGACTGCCCCATGTTGACGTCGTCGTTGGGGGCGACCGGCTGCTGGGTGCCGAGTTCGCCGCCGAGCAACTGGATGGCGCGGTTGGAGAGCACCTCGTTGACGTTCATGTTGGACTGGGTGCCGGAGCCGGTCTGCCAGACATAGAGCGGGTAATGCTCGTCGAGCTGGCCCGCGATGGTCTCGTCGGCGGCGCGCACGATGGCGTCGGCCTTCCACTGCGCGAGCCGGCCCTCGGCGGCGTTGACCAGCGCGCAGGCCTTCTTGACGATGCCGTAGGCGTGGTAGACCGGCATCGGCATCTTGTCGTGGCCGATCGAGAAATGGGTCAGCGAGCGCGCGGTCTGCGCGCCCCAGTACTTGTCGGCCGGCACGTCCACCGTGCCCATGCTGTCGAACTCGTGGCGGCTGCCGTGGGCGTCGAGGCCGATCGGCACGTCACGCAGCTTGGGATGGTCGCGGGAGCCGAAACCGAGCATGGCGAAACCTCGTGTTGGGGGGCGGGAGTGGCGCGTGCCGTCACGCGTATCGCGGCTTGTAGGTCAGGCCCTCGATCCAGGCGCGCACGTCAGCCGGCCGCTCCACGCCGGCCAGGCCCTGATCGAAGATGTACTCCGCGACGCGCGTCGCGGTGGTGATCTCGGTCTCCAGGATGTGCGCCTGCTTGGGGAACAACATCCCGTGGTCGCGGTCGTCGCGGCTCACCTGGTCGGCGCTGGCGCGGGCGGCCTCGATGAACATGCGGTCGGTGATGCGCCGCGGCCGCGTCGCGTAGACGGCCAGGCCGATGGCGGGGAAGATGTAGAAGTTGTTGGCCTGGCCGGGGTGGAAGGTCTTGCCGCCGACCGTGACGTCGGGGAACTGCACGCCGCAGGCGACGAGGGCGCGGCCGTCGGTCCAGGCGTAGGCCTGCTCGGGCGTGCACTCGGCCTTGTCGGTCGGGTTGGACAGCGGGAAGATGATCGGCCGCTCGGTGTTCTTCGCCATGGCGCGGACCACGCCCTCGGTGAAGGCGCCGCCCTGGGTCGAGACGCCGATCAGCACCGTGGGCTTGAACGCCTCGACCGCGGCCTTGAGGTCCTTGGTCGGCTCGGCCTTGTGGGCATAGACCTTCTGCTGCTCCGACAAGTCCTGGCGCTGCGGCTCGACCAGGCCGTCGATGTCGAACATGGTGATCTGCTGTTGCGCCGCGTCCTTCTTCAATCCTTCGTCGACCATCGCCTCGACGATCATGTTGGCGATGCCGATGCCGGCGGAGCCCGCGCCAAGGAAGAAGATGCGCTGGTCCTTGAGCTTGGCGCCGCTGATCTGCAACGCCGTGGTCAGGCCCGCGATGGCGATCGACGCCGTGCCCTGGATGTCGTCGTTGTAGACCAGGTGCTTGTCGGCATAGCGGGTCAGCAGGCGGATCGCGTCGGTGCCCTTCCAGTCCTCGAAATGCACGCACACGCCGGGGAACACCTCGTTGGCGGCGGCCACGAACTCGTCGGCCAGCGCGTCGATCTCGGCGGTGTCGGTGGGCGGCGCCTCGCGCAGGCCGAGATAGAGCGGATCGGCGCGCATGGCGGCGTTGGTGGTGCCGATGTCGAACAGCACCGGCAGGCAGGCCTGTGGCGGCACCGCGGCGCAGGCGGTGTAGAGTTGCAGCTTGCCGATCGGGATGCCCATGCCGTTGGCGCCGATGTCGCCCAGGCCCAGGATGCGCCCGCCGGTCGAGACGCAGATGAAGCGGATGTCCTTCTCCGGCCAGTTGCGCAGAACCTCGGCCATGCGGCCCTTCATCTGCTTGGTCACGTACATGCCGCGCGCGCGGCGGTAGATGTGGCCGAAGGTGAGGCAGGCGTCGGCGATGGTCGGGTCGTAGACGATCGGCACGAAGCGGGCCGGGTCGGACATCAGCGTCTTGTAGAACAGCGTCTCGTTGCGGTCGCAGAGCTCGATCAGGTAGATGTAGCGCTCGAGGTCCGAGCCCTTCTGCTCGAGGTGGCCCATCACGCGTTCGAGCTGGCGCTCGATGGTCTCGATCGTGGGCGGCAGCAGGCCCTCCAGGCCGTGCGCGTGGCGTTCGGCGGCGGTGAACGCGGTGCCCTTGTTGCGGATCGGGTCGTCGAGCAAGGCGTGGCCCACGGCGTCTTGCATCATGTCGTTCATGGCGAGGTTCCTTGCGGCTTGTGGCGGTCCGTCGGGCGGGGCAGCAGCACCACGGTCAGCGAGCGCACGCCCTGCGCGCCGTGGACCAGCACGCCCTCGATGTCGGCGGTGGCGGAAGGCCCGGTGTGGAACGAGGCGTAGTGTGCCTCGTGGAACTCGGGCCGGTGATAGGCGTGGTGCATGTTGGGCACGATGTCGGCCGGGTCGAGCAGCACGATCAGGTGCTGCGACAGGTAGGCCAGCGCGTTGACGCCGAGTGCCGCGTCCACCAGCAGCACCGAGCCGCTCTCGGCCACGCCGAACGCCGCGCGCACCACGGCCACGTCCACGTCGTCCAGCTCGTGCGGGTCGCGCACGAGGCCGATGTCGCGGTTGCCCGCGTGTTCCGGCACGGTCGAGCAGACCACGGACGCGGCGTCGAGCCTGTCGCGCACCGGCGCCAGCGGGTCGCCCGGCGGACCGGCCTCGACCGAGCTGCCGCCCATCTTGTCGAGCCAGTGGCGGAAGCGGGCGAGCTGGTCCGCGTCGGCGTGGTCGTCGAACAGCGGCACCACCGGCAGCTCGTGCGTGCCCGGCGGCCGGTTGGCGCGCACCGCTTCCAATATGTCGTCGCGGGTGCTCATGGCTTGGCGCCCCGGTTCTGCTCGTGCCACTGATGGAACGTCTGCCGGGGGGCGGGCGGCGTGTCGCGCCCGCCGCCGTCCCACGGGTTCAGTGGGTTGTTGATCGCGAACTTCGGCAGCGCGCGCAGCGCCGCGTCGGTGGTGGCGATCGCGGCGCGGTACAGCGCCGGGTGCGACAGCAGGCGGCCCGCCGCCGCCATCGACGCGCGCTTGGTCGCCGGGATGTCGTGGGTTTGCGAAAGCTCCTTGCGCCAGGCGGCGATCTGCTCGTGGATGTTGATCTTGACCGGGCAGACGTTGGTGCAGGAGCCGTTCAGCGTCGAGGAGAACGGCAGCGCCGAGTATTTCCGCCGGTCGATGGTGGGGTCGAGGATGATGCCGATCGGCCCCGAATACACCGCGCCGTACGACAGGCCGCCGGAGCGCCGGTAGACCGGGCAGGTGTTCATGCAGGCGCCGCAGCGGATGCATTTCAGCGAGGTCCAGAACTCCTCCATGCCGAGCCGCGCGGAGCGGCCGTTGTCGACCAGGATCACGTGCATCTCGCCGCCCTTGCGCGGCCCGCGGAAATGCGAGGTGTACTGCGTCATCGGCGAGCCCAGCGCGGAGCGCGACAGCAGCCGGGTGAACAGGCCCAGATGCTCGATGCGCGGGATCAGCTTCTCGATGCCGATCGAGGCGATGTGCACGCCCGGCACGTTGGAGGCGAGGTCGGCGTTGCCCTCGTTGGTGCACACCACGAAGCTGCCGGTCTCGGCCACCGCGAAGTTGGCGCCGGTCAGGCCGACGCGAGCCTTCAGGATCAGCGGCCTCGTCTTCTCGCGCTGTTGCGCCGCGAGGTATTTCACGTCCGAGTTGTCCGGGTCGCTGCCGAGCTTGTCGGCGAACACCCGGGCCACGTCGGTGCGCAGCTTGTGCGTGGCGGGCACGACGATGTGGCTCGGCAGCTCGCCGTCGAGCTGCTGGATGCGCTCGCCCAGATCGGTCTCGACGATGGCGAACCCGGCGGTGTCGGCGTACTCGCGCAAGCCGCACTCGTCGGTCAGCATCGACTTCGACTTGATCAGGCTGTCGGCGCCCTGGTCGCGCATGATCCGGCCGATGGTGGCGTTGTGCTCGGCACCATCGCGCGCCCAATGGACCTGGATGCCGTGGGCGACGGCGTTGCGCTCGAACTGGTCGAGGTACTCGTCGAGCCGGCTCAGCGTGTGCTGCTTGACCCGCGAGGCGAGCTCGCGCAGCTCCTCCCATTCGGGGATGGCGAACGCCTCGCGGTCGCGCTTCTTGCGCAGGTCCCACAGCCGCTCGTCGTGCATCTTGGCGTGCTCGGGCGCGTCGATGAAATGCCGCGCGGCCTCGGCCTGGTTGACCGGCCGGTGCCCGCGCGAGGTGGCGATGGCGTCCTTCGGTTCCAGCTCCGGCTTGGAGCGCATCGGGTGCGACGTGCCTTCGGCGTGGTCGAGCCGGCCGCCATGGCTGTCGCGCGCGCCTTCGCCGTCGTCGTCGTGGCGCAGGTCGCGGTGGATCAGCGCGCCGATGCGTCCGACCTGGCTTTGTGCGGCGCTCATGCCGGGGCTCCGTTCAGGATCTGGGCGATGTGGATGAACTTGAGCGGCATCCCGAGGCGGGACGCGCAACCCTGCTGGTGCATCAGGCACGAGCTGTCGGGCGAGACCACGTATTCGGCGCCGGCCTGCAGCTCGTCGCGCACCTTGTCGTGGCCCATCTTGACCGATACCGCCGCCTCGAACACCGAGAACGTGCCGCCGAAGCCGCAGCACTCGTCGGGCCGCGCCAGCTCGACCAGTTCGAGGCCGCGAACCTTGTTCAGCAGATCGAGCGGCTTCGAGAAGAACGGCGCGTTGATCTCCGAGGCGCGGGCGTGGTCGAGGCCGCGCAGCGTGTTGCAGCTGTTGTGCAACGCGACCTTGTGCGGGAACTCTGCCCAGGGGAACGCCTCGACCTTCATGATGTCGTGCAGGAACTCGACCAACTCGAACGTGTTGGCGCGCACCGCGCGCACCTCGTCGGTCTGCTCGACGGCGTCGAGGTTGAAGCGGACCTGGTGGACGCAGGAGCCGGAAGGCGCCACCACGTAGTCGAAACCCGAGAAGTTGCGCACGAACAGCGCCTCGGTCGCGGCCGCCTCCTTGTGGCAGCCGCTGTTGGTCATCGGCTGGCCGCAGCAGGTCTGATCGACCGGGTATTCGACAGTGCAGCCGAGGCGTTCCAGCAACTCCAGCGTGGCGACGCCCACTTCGGGGTAGAAGGCGTCGATGTAGCAAGGCACGAACAATCCGACGCGCATGGCTTTGCTCCGGTTCCGGGAGGTCATTCGTATTCGGCGGCGAGGCTGACCTTGCCCTTGAAGATCCAGTACACCGTGAGCGTGTAGAGCACGGTGATCGGCAGCACGACCAGCCCGGCGCCCCAGAACATGAACGACAGGCTGGACGGCGGCGCCGCCGCCTGCGCCACGGTGATGCTGAACGGCACCATGTAGGGCAGGAACGAGGCCGCCAGGGTGGCGAAGGCGGTGGCGAAGATCAGCGCCGCCATCGGGAACGCGAGGCCGTCGATGCGGCGGCGCATCGCCCGCCACAGGCCATACGCGGCCGCGAGCCCGACCAGAGGGAACGCCAGCATGGCCGGCCGCTCGACCCAGCGGTGCAGCGCCCGCAAGTTGATCCCCAGCGCGTAGGCGGTGACGACCGCGAGGAACGCCAGCACCCCGCCCAGGAGCCAGGGCAGCAGCCGATAGCTGAGGTCGCGCACGTCCCGCTCGGTCTTGGAGCACAGCCAGGACGCGCCCAGCAGGGCGTAGCCGAGGCACAGCCCGACGCCGCACAGCAGCGCGAACGGGCTGAGCCAGCCGAACGCGCCGCCGGCGTAGCGGCCGTCCTGGATCGGCAGCTCCTGCACCAGCGCGCCCACGGTGGTGCCCTGCACGAAGGCGGCGAGGAAGGAGCCACCGACGAAGCCCGCGTCCCACACCCGGCGGAAGCCCACCGCCTTGTAGCGGAACTCGAACGCCACGCCGCGCAGGATCAGCGCCGCCAGCATCACCAGCAACGGCAGGTAGAACGCCGACAGCAGCAGCGAGTAGACCAGCGGGAACGCGCCGAACAGGATGGTCGCCGCCAGCACCAGCCAGGTCTCGTTGCCGTCCCACACCGGGGCGATCGACTGCATCATGTGCCGCCGCGCGGTCTCGGTGGGGGCCACGCCGAACAGCATCCCGACGCCCAAGTCGAAGCCGTCCAGCAGCACGTAGAGCAGCAACGTGAGACCCAGTGCCGCGGCCCAAAACTCGGCCACGGCGCTATTCCGCCGCCACCGGGCCAGGCGTGGGATCGACGCCGGGGCTGCTGCCGGGCACCGAGAACGGCCGCTTCGGGTTGGTCTGCGCGCCGAGATGGGCGGCCGGGGGCTGGATGCCGGCGCGCAGCAGGCGGTAGATGTAGACCGTGCCGGCGATGAAGATCAGCGCGTAGACGGTGCCGAACACCAGCAGGCTGGTCGCGACCTGCGGCGTGGTCAGGAACGGCGTCACCGCGTCGGCGGTGCGCAGTTGCCCGTAGACGGTCCACGGCTGGCGCCCGACCTCGGCCGTGTACCACCCGGTCAGCGTGGCCACGAAGCCGAGCGGGAACGAGGCGAAGATGCCCCACAGCAGCCAGCGCGCCCGCTCCAGCTTTCCGGCCACGTAGTACGCCATGCCGCCCCAGGCCAACGCCAGCATCAGCATCCCGCAACCGACCATGATGCGGAAGGTGAAGAACGGGATCGCGACCGGCGGCCGGTCGGCGGGCGGGATGCTGTCCAGGCCCACTTCGCTCGCGGTCAGGCTGGCGCTGTCGATCAGGCTGCCGAACGGCGGCGGCAGCTTGACCTCGTACAGGTTGCGGCCTTGCGCCTCGTCCGGCCAGCCGACCAGCACCTCGCCAGCCGGCTGCTCGGTGTGCCAACGCCCTTCGATGGCGGCGATCTTGCTCGGCTGGTACTTGACCACGTAGTCGCCGACCAAATGCCCGAACACCAGCTGTGCCGGCACCAGGAGGCAGGCCAGCGCCAGGCCCATGCGCAGCATCGCCCGCGCCTCCGCCTTGTCGGTCCCGCGCAGCGCGTACCAGGCTCCGGTCGCCGCGACACAGAACGCGGTCGTGACGTAGGCGGCCAGGATCATGTGCGGGAAGCGCACCCAGACCACCGGGCTGAAGATGATCGCCCGCCAGTCGGTCGCCCCGTAGACACCCTCGCCCAGCTTCTCGAAGCCGAGCGGCGCCTGCATCCAGCTGTTGTTCACCATGATCCAGAACGACGACAGGCTGGTGCCGACCGTCACCATCAGGCACGAGACCACGTACGCCCAGCGCGGCACCCGGTTGCGCCCCAGCACCAGCACGCCGAAGAACGACGCCTCAAGCGCGAAGGCGGTGAAGCTCTCGTAGCCCAGCAGCGGCCCCTGGATCGGCCCGGTGCGGCGCGACAGCTCGCTCCAGTTGGTGCCGAACTCGAACGCCATGACGATGCCGGACACCACGCCGAGCCCGAAGGCGATGCCGAAGATGCGCAGCCAGAAGGCGAACAGCCGGTCGTAGACGGGGCGCTTGGTGACGATCGAGCAGACCTGCAAATAGCTGAGCCACGCGGCCAGGCCCACGGTGAAGGCCGGGAAGATGATGTGGAACGAGACGGTGAAGCCGAACTGGATGCGCGAGAGCAGCAGCGCCGACACGGTGCTGGCGGCGATCACCGGATGAAGCCCGAAAGCTTGTTGGTCCGCACCAGCTCGACGATCTCGGTGCCGCGTCCGTTCAGCACCGCCTTGGCGGTCCACAGGCCGAAGCCCGCCGCCTCCTTCAGCGTGATCTTGGGCGGCATGGTGAGCTCGTGACGGTTGGTCACGACGTCGAGCAGCGCCGGGCCGGGATGCGCCAGCGCCGCCGCCAGCGCGCCTTCGAGCTCGCCCGGATCCTCGACCCGGGTGGCGTGGACGCCGATCGCCCGCGCCATCGCGGCGAAGTCGGGGTTCTGCAAGTCCACGCCGAACTCGAGGATGCCGGTCGACTTCATCTCCAGCTCCACGAAGCCGAGCGTGCCGTTGTTGAAGATGACGACCTTGACCGGCAGCTTGAGCTGCACGAGCGACAGGAAATCGCCCATCAGCATCGCGAAGCCGCCGTCGCCCGACAGCGAGATCACCTGCCGCGTGGGATCGACCGCCTGCGCCCCGATCGCCATCGGCAGCGCGTTGGCCATGGAGCCGTGCGCCAGCGAGCCCAGCATCCGGCGGCGGCCGTTGGCCGTCAGGTAGCGCGCCGCCCAGACGGTCGGCTGCCCCACGTCGAAGGTGAAAACCGCGTCCTGCGCCGCCTGCTTGTCCACCGCCTTGGCCACGAATTGCGGGTGGATCGGCTTGCGCCCGGCCTTGCCGGTCGCCAGGTCGTCAAGTCCTTCGCGGGCACGGGCGTAGTTGGCGAGGCTGTCGTCGAGGTGGGCGCGATCGGTCCGCATGTCGAGCCGTGGCAGCAGCGCCTCGATCGTGTCGCCGACATCGCCCACCAGCCCGAGGTCGAGCTTGCAGCGCCGCCCCAGCACCTCGGCGCGCAAATCGACCTGGGCGATGGCGGCGTCGGTCGGGAAGAACTGCCGGTATGGGAAATCCGTGCCCAGCATCAGCAGCGTGTCGCAATCCATCATGGCGTGGTAGCCGGAGGAGAAGCCGATCAGCCCGGTCATGCCGACGTCGTACGGGTTGTCCCACTCGACGTGCTCCTTGCCGCCCAGCGCGTGCACGATGGGGGATTTCAGGGTTTCCGCCAGGCGCATCAGCTTCTCGTGCGCGCCGGCGCAGCCACGCCCGCACAGCAGCGTCACGCGCTTGCCACGGTTGAGCAGCGCCGCCAGCGCGTCGAGCTCGGGTTCGCGCGGGCGGGTCGCCGGGGCCTGCGGCAGCAAGCCCGGCTTGGCCGCCGGCTGCGCCTTGGTCGGCAGCATGGCGACGTCGCCGGGGATCACCAGCACCGCGACGCCGCGCTGGCCCACCGCGGCGCGGATGGCGCTGTCGAGCATCCGCGGCATCTGGTCGGCGGAAGACACCAGCTCGCAGAAATGGCTGCATTCCTTGAACAGGCTCTGGGGATGGGTCTCCTGGAAGTAGCCCGAGCCGATCTCGCTGCTCGGGATGTGGGCGGCGATCGCCAGCACCGGGACGCGGGTCCGGTGGGCGTCGAACAGGCCGTTGATGAGGTGCAGGTTGCCGGGTCCGCACGAGCCGGCGCAGACCGCGAGCCCGCCCGTGACCTGCGCCTCGCCGCTGGCGGCGAACGCCGCCGCCTCCTCGTGCCTGGTGTGCAGCCATTGGATGCCGCCGTCGTGGCGGATCGCCTCGGTGATGCCGTTGAGGCTGTCGCCCACCACGCCGTAGATGCGCGCCACCCCGGCTTGCTTGAGGGTGGCCACGATGAGGTCGGCGACGTTGCTGATCGACATGGGTTGGCTCCGGCTGTTTGTTGGCGGCTGGCCGTGGATGCGGCCGGCATCGGGCGCGGCATGTGTTCGCAGGACGTTCCGCAGGCGGCGCGGTTTCAACACCCGGCGAGCACGAAAGTAGCAGTGGAATGCACATGCGTTTGTGCATAGTCGTCGAGCGTTTTTCGCTGGGGCGCGGCGCGCGTTGAATGCCGAAGGAGGGTCATCCCATGAAACCTGAAGCGGGCGGGCGGATGCATGGGGCTGCCAGGGCGGGCGCCTGCATCCTGACGGCGGCGGGCGGTGTCATGGATGCATGGGTCTACCTGGCGCACGGCCACCTGTTCGCGAACGCGCAGACCGGCAACATCGTGCTGTTCGCCATCCACGCCGTCTCGGGCGAGGCGGGCGAGGCGCTCCACTACGTCCCCTCGATCGCCGCCTTCATCACCGGGCTGCTGGCGTCGCGGCTCGCCGGCGCCTGGCTGAAGCGGCGCGGCCTGAACTCGCGCAACGTCCGTCTCGGCGCCGAATGCGTCGTCCTCGCGGGCCTGGCGCTGGTGGCCGGGCGGCTGCCGAACGATCTGGTGACGGCGTGCGTCGGCTTCGTCGCCGCGGTGCAGATCACCAGCCTGTCGCATATCGGCGCCGCCAGCTTCAACACCGGCATGACGACGGGCAATTTGCGCGGCTTCGTCTCCGCCACCGTCGCGATGTGGCTCGACCCGTCGTCGCAGCAGGATCGCGGCAAGTCCGTGCTGATGGGATCGATGTGCCTCGCGTTCCTGGCGGGCGCCCTGTTGGGTGGCCTGGTCACGCGCCGGCTGGGCGACGCCACGGTGTTGGTGATCGCGGGCCTGGTCGCTTGCGCGGTGGCGGTGATGTGGCGCACGCCCGACCCGCTGCCGCCGCCTTGAGGACAACGGTCCGCTCACGCGCTGAGGTATTGTTGGAGCAGCCCGAGCAGCCCGTCCGGGTCCTCCTCCGGGATGAGGTGGCCGCACGGCAGCGCCTGTCCCGCGACTTGCTCCGCCTCCTCCCGCCACAGCCCGATCACGTCGAACAGCTTGCCGACCGTCCCCTTGCCGCCCCAGATCGCGAACAACGGCGCCGCGATCTTGCCGGCGCGCCGCTTGGCCGCCGCGATCTGCCGGGCGTCGATCGTGGCCCCGGCGCGGTAGTCCTCGCAGACGGCGTGGATGCTGGCCGGGTCGCGGTAGCAGCGCAGGTACTCGGCGAAGGCGGCCGGCGACACGGCGCCCGGCGTCTTGCTCTGCGCGTCGAGATGGGTGCGCACATAGAGCTCGGTGTCGGCGCCGATCATCGTCTCCGGCAGCGGGGCTTCCTGGATCTGGAAGAACCACCAGAAATACTTGGTGGCGAACTCCTGGTTGGTGCGGTCGTACATCGCCTGGGTCGGCGCGATGTCGAGCACGACGCCGCGCGCCACCGGGCCTGGGTGCTCCAGCATCATGTGGTGCAGCACCCGCCCGCCGCGGTCGTGGCCGATCGCCTGGAAGCTCTCGAACCCCAGTGCGCGCATCACCTGGAACTGGTCGGCGCCCATCGCCGTCTTGGAAAAGTCGATGTGCCCAGGGCCGCCTTCGGGCTTGCTGCTGTCGCCGTAGCCGCGCAGGTCGGTCATGACGACGGTGTGGCTCCGGGCCAGCCTGGCCGCGACCTTGTGCCAGGTGACATGGGTCTGCGGATGGCCGTGCAGCAGCAGCAGCGGCGGGCCGCTGCCGCCGACCAGCGTGTTGATGGTGGCGCCGCTCGCCGACCCGCCCTCCACCTCGACGCCGTGGGTCTCGACGAAGCTCTGGCGGAAGCCGGGGAAGAACGCCGCGTCGGCCCGCGCCGCCGCTTGCGATGGTTCAGTCATGCGCTTCGTCCTCCAAGGATCGCCGGTGGCGCCTCATCCGGCCAGCCAGCGCCGCAGCCCGTCGAGCGAGCGGAACTCCGACAGCCCATGCACGTCCTCGCGCGGCATCACGTCGCGCGCCAGCCGCGCGAGGGCGGCACCCGGGCCGAGTTCGAGCACCTTCGAGACTCCGGCGGCCCGGCAGGCATCCAGGCAGGCGGCCCAGTCGATCGTCTGCGAGACCTGCCGCGCCAGCTTGTCGAGCCCGGCGGCCACGTCGAACACCGCGGCCCCGTCGATGCCGCTCAGCAGCCGCACCCCAGGCGGCACGGAGGCCGCCACCGGCGCGTGGGCGAGCGCGTCGCGGAACCGGCGGCCGGCCGGTGCCAGCTCCGGCGTGTGCGCGGCCACCGCCACAGGGAGCGGCGTCACCCGCTGCGCCCCCTGCGCCCGCGCCGCGTCGGCCAACGCCCGCAGCGCCTGCCGCGTGCCACCCACCAGCATCTGGTCCGCCGCGTTGACGATGGCGACGTGGCAGCCGTGCCGGTGGCACAGCGGGTCGAGTTGGCGGCGCGACAGGCCGCGCACGGCGAGCAGGCCGGACGGCTCGCGGGTGGCCGCGTCCATCGCCGAGGCGCGCCCGGCGGCCAGGCCGACGACGTGGCGCGCGTCGAGCAGCCCGGCGACGCCCCAGGCG
>CAXTVL010000030.1:0-8729 GCA_964247515.1 uncultured Acetobacteraceae bacterium
CGGGCACGGCTTTGGACCACCACAGCTTGCTAGCGTTCTCCTGCCAGACGACACCTTTCTCGTAGGCCAGCTCGGTGACGTTGCGCGTGGTCGGGTCCGCGGTGCCGTTGACCGCGACCTGGCCGCCGCCGGTGATGGTCCACTTGTTGCCGGCGGCGTCGCCGAGGGCGGTCTGCGACCCGAGCAGGACCAGGGTGTTGTGGGGCGAGGGGGGGCCGCCGGTGGGCGCCGCCGGCACCGGGCTCGCCGCGGTGCCGTTCGACGGGCCCCAAATGTCGCCGGGCAGGGTCTTGGACCACCACAGCTTGCTGGCGTTCTCCTGCCAGATCTTGCCACCTTCGTAGGCCAGTTCAACGACGTTGCGGGTGGTGGCGTCGGTGACGCCGTTGAGCGCCACCTGGCCGCCCGCGGTGATCGTCCAGCTGTTGCCGCGCGCGTCGACGATCGCGGCCGTCGAGCCGGCCACGACCACCGTATTGTCCGGCGAAGCCGCCACCTTGGCCACCGGCACCGGACTGACCGACGTGCCGGCCGCCGGCCCCCAGACGTCGCTGGGCCGCGCCTTGGACCACCAGAGATTGCTGGCGTTCTCCTGCCAGATGAAGCCGCCCTCGTAGGCCAGCTCGATCACGTTGCGGGTCGTGGTGTCGGCCACGCCGTTGACCGCGACCTGGCCGCCGCTGGTGATCGTCCAGCGGTTGCCCTGGGCGTCGGTGATGGCCTTCTTGGAGCCGAGTGCCACGATGGTGTTGTCGGCGGTCACGGCCATGGCGCGTCCCCATATTCATTACGAAATGAGAACACTCACACAGCCCGAGGCGGTGTGCCACGTCGAAGCGCCCCGCCTTACCTTTCTCGACGTTACCTAATGGAGGCGAGATCGCGCAGGTCGGCGGCCGCCGCCGCCACGGGGTCGGCCCATGCGCCCGGCGACGATTGTCGATACAGCCGGCAGGTCGGATACCAGGGCGAATCAGGACGCCCGGTCATCCAGCGCCAGTCGGGCGCGAACGGCAGCAAAACCCAGACCGGCTTACCCAGGGCTCCCGCCAGGTGCGCCACCGCGGTGTCCACCGCGACCACCAGGTCGAGGCAGTCGACCAGCGCCGCGGTGTCCTCGAAGTCCTGCAGCATCGCGCTCGCGTCCAGCAGCGGGGTCCGCGCGGGTGGCGCTCCTTCGCCCTTCTGCAACGACACCAAGGCGGCGCCCTCGGTCGCCAGCAACGGCCGCAGCATGTCGAGGCGCATCGAGCGATTGCGGTCGTTGGGGTGACTGGTCCGCCCGGCCCAGGCCAGTCCCACGCGCAACCGTGCCCGCGGCGTCGCCGCGGCCAGCCACTCGGCCATCCCCGCCCGTCGCGCGGGGTCCGCGCTCAAATACGGGATCCCGCCCGGGAGTGCCCCCGCGGCCACGCCGGCCAGGCGCGGCAGCCCGGAGAGCGGGCAATGCACGGCGCAATCCCGCGCGTCCTGCCACTGTGTCAGGGTGCGTGGCCCCGGAAAGGCGCGCCGCAACAGGCCCAGCATCTCGCCGCTGCAGGCGAGCGCGACGTCGGCGCAGCGCGCCATCGCCCAGGGCAGGAAGCGGGCGAACATCATGACGTCGCCGAAGCCCTGGTCGGCGACCAGCAGCAGCGTGCGGTCGGCGCTGAGCGGCGTGCCGTCCCACGGCGCGTGGCGCGAGGCGAGCGGCAGCCCCGGCGGCAGCAGCGGCTGCGCTTCGGCGATCCGGTAGCGCCACTCGTACTCGGCCCAGCCCTCGGCATAGTCGCCGCTGGCCAGCAGCGCCTGCCCCAGCCGCATGTGCGCCTCGGCCATGTCGGGCTTCAGCGCCACCGCGCGCCGCGCGGCACGGATGCACAAATCGAGCTCCTGCCGGTCGTAGCGCAGCATCGCCTCGGTGAAATGATACGCGGCGTCGCTCGGCGCCATTGCCTGCGCGCGCCGCGCCATCGCCACCCCATCGTCGAGGCGCCCGGCGATGCGGTATGCCTCGGCGAGGTTGCCGAGCTGCTGTGCCCCCACTGCGCCGGCGCTCAAGCCCGCCTCCATCAGCGCCACCGCGTCCGCCACGCGCCTCTGCTTGAAGGCGACGTAGCCGCTCAACTGCAACGCCTGGGCATGGCCGGGTGCTCCCGTCCGCACATGCCCCAGCAGGCGTTCGGCGGCGTCGAGCCGTCCGGACCTGATGTACTCCTGGACCACCGCCAGCACCTCGGGCAGCGGCAGCGCTATCTGTTCCATATTCACAACGATAGCCGGATGCCAAGCGTCGCGCCAGCGCCGGGAGGCTCACTCGGCGGGGACCGGCACCACGGTCACGGTCGCGTTGGACGAGCGCAAGCCGACCAGGTGCTCCGGGGCGATGCCATCGTCGGTGATCACCTCGTCGATCTCGGCCAGGGTGCAGAAGGTGCAGAAACCCGGCGCCTGGAACTTGCTGCTGTCGACCAGCAGGATCTTGCGCCGCGCCGACTGGATCATGGCGCGTTTCAGCGCCGCGACTTCGAGCGAGGCGTCGGTCAGCAGCGCGCCGGTCACGGCCAGGGTGCCGATCAGGCACAGATCGGTGTGGATGGTGCGCAGGAAGCTCTCGCCCGGCTCGCCCACCAGCATCCGCGTGCCGGCGCGCACGCTGCCGCCCGGCACGATCACCCGCCAGCCGGGCGAGGCCGCGCATAGCGCCGCCGCCTCCAGGCTGTTGGTCACGGCGGTGAGCGGCAGGCCGCGCGCCAGGCCGCCCTTCACCGCCTCCAGCACCGTCGAACTGCTGTCGAACACCACGCTCTCGCGCGCAGACAGCCGCAGCGCCGCCTCGGCCCCGATGGCGCGCTTCTGCGGGCGCTGCAGATGGGCGTTGAGTACGGGCTCGCGCTCGAACGTCGCCTGCAGCGGCGGCACCAACAGCGCGCCGCCATGGGTGCGCTCCAGGTAGCCCTGCTCGGTCAACTGCTCGAGGTCCCGCCGGATGGTCGAGGGCGAGGCGCCGATGCCGCCGGCCAGCTCGATGATCGAGGCCGAGCCGTTTCGCTTCACCCGCTCCAGGATCATGGCGCGGCGCTGCGCCGGGATCATCTCCACGGCACGGTCATGGCTGTGCCAGCGCCAGCAGGCAGCCGGCGGTGAAGGTGTCGCCGAGGCCCAGCGTGGTCGCCGGAGCCGCGAGATAGGGCGACGGGCAGGACACCAGGTTCCATCGCCCGCGGCGCTCCGGGCACGGGAACGGCGGCGCCGCGAAGCGCGCCTGTGGGTCGATGCTGTCGGGATAGACCGGTGTGCCGGCGGCGGCGCGGGCGCCGGACAGCAGGCAGCCCAGCAGCAGCGCGTCGCGCTCGATGTCGGGGTCGCCCTGCGTGGCGCTGGCGGCCCACTCGTCGGCATGGACGCAGACGCGCGCGATCCCGAGCCGCTCGCCCAGCGCGCACAAGCCGGCGGCAAGGTCAGGGGTCGGGCTCATCGCCAGGAACTCGGAATGGCTCATGCCGACCGAGGTGACGGCGCGGCGCATCCCCTGCAACACCGCCTCGCCGGTCGCGGGTGAGTCGTAGCCGGCCAGTTCCAGGTGCACGGCGTCGACGCCGGCCGCACGCCAGGCCGAGCCAAGGGCAGCGACGCGCGCCAGCTCCGCCCCCAGCGCTGGCGCAGGCACCGCGCTGAACCCGGACAGCAGCGCCGCGCCGACGGTGGGTGCCAGTTGCAAGCTGATCCGGTCGAAGGCGTCGTCGTGCTCCAGGCCGAGATCGTCGAAGCGCACGATGACCCGGGACGAGCGCGGCGGCATCACCCCGCCCACCGGCACACCTTGCGTGAACTCGAAGATGAAGATGTCGGGGCGCGCCGACCCGGACGGCGCTACATTCGAGGCAGCCACCACCCTGTCCGCCTCGGCCAGCAGCAACCGTGGGTCGAGCCGCGCCAGCATGTGCGCGCTGCGGTCCGCCAGCGCCACCAGTGCTCGAACCCCGAGCACGGCGAGCACCCAGGCCGCCTGCGGGCCGGTGCCGCCGAGGGCGTAGCGCACCGGCACGCGCTGGGCGAGCCACCGCGGGCCGTCCGGCCAATCGACCGCGACCTCGCCGCCCACGCCACGCGCCGCGCGGTCGGTCAGCATTGCGGCTAGTGCCACCGCCTGCGGCGTGTCGCGCTCCGCGAGCAGGCCGGCCATGTCGTGCATCGCGACCCGCGCGTCGACGCAGGCGCCCATGCCGCAGAGGATCGGCTGCGCCCGCGCCACCAAGCCCGGCAGGCGTCCGATCAGGCCGAGATAGGCGTCACGGTCGGATTGTTCGGCAACGCTCACCGGCACGCGCTCCAAGCGGATGACCGGTTCTGACGATAACTGGGATGCCGCGAAATGCCATGAGGTTAAGTTTCGGAGCCAGCAACGCGCCCGTGACACGTTTTGGAAGTTGTTGATTGATTTTGCTCATCATTGCTGGCATCAATGGCGCCGTCGAACTCGGGAGGGCGCTGCGGTGACGCGATTGGCCACGAAGCTGGCGAGCATCCGGGCCGGCACCTACCGACGCAGCGACTTCATCATCGCCGACGCCAAGGACGGCGACATGGGCTGCGGCGCCGCCGGCCTTGGCCCCAGGCGCGACGCCGACGGCCGCGTCGCTGGCCACCGCACCCGCGAGGACTACCTGCGCGGCATCCAGGCGGTGATCGAGCAGGACATCGTCGACATCGTGCTGACCTCGGCGTCCAACGCCGAACTGCTGCACCAGCGCGGCGCGTTCGCGCGGGGCACCATCCAGCCGGCGATCCGCGCCAACGAGGCGACCGATTGCTGGGGCGGCATCCGCCACCAAGCCTACACCCAGCACGCCTCGCGCCCGTTCCGCACCGCCGACCTGGCGCGCGTGATGCAGGCCGGCACCGATCTCGGCCTCTACTCGCTCACCTTCGTCAACAACCTCGACGATGATTTGCGCTCGCTCGACGCCTTCGCGGCGTTCCGGGCACAGGCGATCCCGCTCGGCTTCCGCTACTTCCTCGAAGTGTTCAACCCCAACATCGACATCGGGCTCGACCCGGAGCGGCGCGCCGAGTTCGTGAACGACTGCATCCTGCGCTGCCTGGCAGGCTTGATGCAGGCGGAGCGGCCGCAATTCCTCAAGATCCCGTTCAACGGTCCGAAGGCGATCGAGGAGCTGGCCGGCTTCGACCCGCGGCTCATCGTGGGCGTGCTGGGCGGCGGCGCCGGCACCACCCGCGACACGTTCGAGCTGGTCGGCCAGGCGGAGCGGTTCGGCGCGCGGGTGGCGCTGTTCGGACGCAAGATCAACCTGGCGGAGCAGCCGTTGGCGTTGGTCGCTCTGATGCGGCAGGTGGCCGACGGCAGCGTGACGCCCGAGGAGGCGGTGCGCGCCTACCATGGCGAGCTGCAGCGAGCCGGCATCGCGCCGGTCCGAGCACTGGAGGAAGACCGCGTGGTGACGGAGGCGCCGCTGCGGCACGCCGCGTAATGTAGGATCGTCCGGGTACACAAAAACAACGACGAAATGGGAGAGAAACACATGCCGACCAAGACCCTGCTCGCCGGCAGCGTGGGCCTTCTGCTGGCCGCCACCGGCCTCGCGCGGGCACAGACGGTGCTCACCATCGCCACCGTGAACAACCCCGACATGATCACCATGCAGCGTCTTTCGACGAAGTTCGAGGGCGAGAACCCGGACATCAAGCTGCACTGGGTGACGCTCGAGGAGAACGTGCTGCGCCAGCGCGTCACCACCGACGTCGCGACCAAGGCCGGGCAGATGGACATCGTGACGGTCGGCGTCTACGAGGTTCCGATGTGGGCCAAGCGCGGCTGGCTGGCGCCGCTGAGCGTGCCGGCCAGCTACGACATCGAGGACGTGCTGCCGCCGCTGCGCGCCGCACTCTCGCTGAAGGACAAGCTCTACGCGCTGCCGTTCTACGCCGAGAGCGAGATGACGCTGTACCGCAGCGACGTGTTGCAGAAGGCCGGGCTCACCATGCCGGCCGAGCCGACTTGGCAGCAGCTCGCCGACATCGCCGACAAGGTGAACGACCCGGCGCACGGCCTGTACGGCATTTGCCTGCGCGGCAAGGCGGGCTGGGGCGAGAACATCGGCCAGATCACCCCAGTGGTGAACAGCTTCGGCGGCCGCTGGTTCGACATGGCGTGGCATCCGCAACTCACCAGCCAGGAATGGAAGCAGGGTGCGAGCTTCTACGTCGACCTGCTGCGCCGCGACGGGCCTCCTGGTGCGGTGTCGAACGGCTACAACGAGACGCTGGCGCTGTTCGCCGCCGGCAAGTGCGCGATCTGGAACGACGCGACGGTCTCCGCCGGCTTCCTCGCCAACCCAAAGGAGAGCCAAGTGGTCGGCAAGGTCGGCTACGCCGCACCCGCTTACGCCGTGACCAAGACCGGCTCGCATTATCTGTGGTCCTGGACGCTGGCGGTGCCATCGACCTCGAAGAAGCTGCAGGCAGCGACCAAGTTCATGACCTGGGCCACGTCGCGCGAGTACATCGCCATGGTGGCCGCGAGCGACGGCTGGGCCAGCGTGCCGCCGGGCACGCGGGCGTCCACCTACGCGAACCCCGAGTACCAGAAAGCGGCTCCGTTCGCGCCGGTGGTGCTGGCGGCGATCCAGTCGGCCGACCTGAACCACCCGACCTCGCAGCCGGTGCCGTACACCGGCATCGGCTATGTCGGCATCCCGGAGTTCCAGTCGATCGGCACCGAGGCCGGGCAGCAACTGGCCTCCGCCATCGCCGGCAAGCAGACCGTGGAGCAGGCGCTGCAGACCGCGCAGACCGCCGCCGAGCGCGCCATGCGGAAGGCCGGCTACTACAAGAAGTGAGCCATCCGGCCAAGGCGGTCGGCCTGGGCGTGGCGGCCGAGGCAGCCGCCTCGGTCCCGGTGCGGGCGCGGCAGCGGGCCAACACCGAGCGGCGGACGGCGCGGCTGCTGGTGGCACCCTCCGTCGTCCTGCTGTTCGCCTGGATGGTGGTGCCGCTCGGCATGACCGTCTGGTTCTCGCTGCTGCACTACAACCTGCTCGAGGAGGGTTCCAGCTTCGTCGGGCCGGAGAACTTCGCCTTCCTGCTGCACGATCCGTCGCTGGCGACGGCGATCCTCAACACCGTCATGCTGGTGGGCGGCGTGTTGGCGGCGACGGTGGCGCTCGGGATGCTGACGGCGCTGGTGGTGTACCAGCCGCTGCACGGGCGCGGCGTGCTGCGGCTGCTGATCATCGCACCGTTCTTCATCATGCCGACGGTGAGCGCGCTGGTCTGGAAGAACCTGCTGATGAACCCGGTGACGGGCCTGTTCGCCTGGATCTGCCAGTCGGTCGGCCTGCGCCCGGTCGATTGGTTCGCCGACCTGCCGCTGCTCGCCATCGGCGTCATCGTCGCCTGGCAATGGCTGCCGTTCGCGACACTGATCTTCCTCACCGCGCTGCAATCGCTCGACCACGAGCAGATGGAGGCGGCGCGGCTCGACGGCGCCGGGCCGCTGGCGCTGTTCGCGCACATCGTGGCGCCGCACCTGGCGCGGCCGGTCTCGGTGGTGGTGATGATCGAGACCATCTTCCTGCTCTCGGTGTTCGCCGAGATCCTGGTCACGACCCAGGGCGGGCCTGGCGAGGCGTCGACCAACCTGCCCTACCTGATCTACAAGACCGCACTGCTGGACTATGACATCGGCGGCGCCTCCGCCGGCGGGCTGGTGGCGGTGGTGCTGGCCAACATCGTGGCGTTCTTCCTGGTCCGAACCGCGGCCCGGAACCTCGACCGATGACGGCGCGGACCCGGAGCAAGCTGGCGTTCACGGCGCTGGGCTGGCTGATCGGCTTGCTGCTGTTCTTCCCGATCCTGTGGATGGGACTGACCGCGTTCAAGACCGAGGCGCAGGCCGTGGCGTCGCCGCCGCTGCTGCTTTTCCGGCCCACGCTGGAGAACTTCGTCCGCGTGCTGACGCAGACCAACTACCTGCGCTTCGCCGGCAACAGCGTCGTGGTCGCACTCGGCTCGACGCTGCTGGCCGTGCTGCTGGCGGTACCGGCGGCGTACGCGATGGTGTTCCACCCAACACAGCGCACCAAGGACATCCTGCTGTGGATGCTGTCGACCAAGATGATGCCGGCGGTGGGCGTGCTGGTGCCGATCTACCTGCTGTTCCGCAACACCGGCCTGCTCGACACCCGCGTGGGCCTGCTCGGCGTCTACACGCTGATGAACCTGCCGATCGTGACGTGGATGCTGTACTCGTTTTTCCGCGACGTGCCGGCGGAAATCTTCGAGGCCGCGCGCATCGACGGTGCCGGCATCTGGAAGGAGATGGTGGCGCTGCTGCTGCCACTGGCCGCCCCCGGCATCGCCTCCACCGTGCTGCTCAACACCGTGCTGTCGTGGAACGAGGCCTTCTGGAGCATCAATCTCACCGCGTCGGACGCGGCACCGCTCACCGCGTTCATCGCGACGTTCTCGAGCCCCGAGGGGCTGTTCTGGGCCAAGCTGTCGGCGGCCTCGGTGCTGGCGGTGGTGCCGATCATGTGCGTGGGCTGGCTGACGCAGCGGCAACTGGTCAGCGGGCTGACCTTCGGCGCGGTGAAATGACAGGAGCGGACGATGTACTTTGAGAAGTATCGGCTCGACGGCAAGACCGCGTTCGTCACCGGCGGCGGGCGCGGCATGGGGGGGGGGGGGCGCGCGGGCCGGGGGGGGGGGGGGGCGGGGGCCGGGGGGCG
>CAXTVL010000030.1:8739-15830 GCA_964247515.1 uncultured Acetobacteraceae bacterium
CGACAATATCCGCGCCTTCGGCCTCAAGCACAGCGCGCGGGCGCTGGCCGAGGCCGGGGCGCGCATCGTCATCTCCGACCGCGACAAGGCGGTGCTGCACGCGGGCCAAGCGGAGCTTCGCGCGGCGGGCCACGAGGCCGAGGCGGTGTTGCTCGACGTGACCCAGGCCGCCGAGGTGACGCGCGTGGCGGGGGAGCTGAACCGGCGGCTCGGCGCCGTCGACGTGCTGATCGCCAATGCCGGCATCGCCTGGCCCGACACCGGGGCCGAGGCGATGTCCGACGAGGTGTGGCTGAAGGTGATCGACATCAACCTGAACGGAGTGTTCTGGTGCTGCCGCGCGTTCGGCCAGCACATGCTGGAGCGGGAGTCCGGCGCGATCGTCACGGTCGGTTCGATGTCGGGCGTGATCTCCAACAAGCCGCAGCGCCAGGCGCACTACAACGCCTCCAAGGCGGCGGTGCACCACCTCACCAAGTCCCTGGCCGGCGAATGGGGCCGCCGGGGCGTGCGGGTCAACTCGGTGGCGCCGGGCTATGTCGACACCGCGATGTCCGGCCCGGCGCTGCGGGTGCCGGCGCTGGCCGACATCTGGATGGAAATGACGCCGACCGGGCGCGCGCTCACCGCCGACGAGATCGCCTCGACCGTCCTGTTCCTCGCGACCGACGCTTCCAGCGCGCTTACCGGCTCGGTCGTCGTCGCCGACGCCGGCTACACAGTTTGGTAGAAGCGGCGCGGCGCGGCAGCTCTGCCCCGATCGTCACGGAACGCAGCACCACGATCTCGCGCACGCTCGGGATCGTGGCGTAGGCCTAGACGTTGGCGCAGGTCTCGGCCTGGCTGCTGGGCGGAAGGGTCGCCACGATGAGCACCGGGTCGGTGGTTCGGGTGGCCTCGGTCTCGTATTCGGAACAGGCCACGGCCAGGTCCGGCACGCGCATGTTTTGGCTGGACTGAACTCTGGGCACCACGCCGGGCGTCACCACTACACTGTAGGCGCTGCCCTGGCCGATCAGCCGGTTGCCGATCAGCCGCTCAACTCGCCCTGCAACGTGCCGTGCGTGAGGCTGGGCGGGGTCATCGCCTGCGGCACCCCGTCCACGAACTGCCACAGCCGCCCGTCGTCGGAGTCCCAGGCCAGGAACTCGTCGACCGACATCGCTGCCGCAACCCTGGCGAATACCACCATGCCGACACTCTAGCGAGACTAGGCCGGTGGCGCCACCATCAGCGGTGCAGCGTGCCGGCCTCGCCCAGCGCGCGCTGCGCCAGGACCACCGGCACGGCGGTCATTGCGATCACCGCCAGCACGATCACGTTGACCTCGGGCAGGTGCTGGCCCAGCCGGATCGCGCCGAAGATCCACAGCGGCAGCGTGGTCTGGGCACCGGCGGTGAACGTGGTGACGATCACCTCGTCGAACGACAGCGCGAACGCCAGCAGCGCCCCGGCGCCGACGGCGCTCGCCAGCATCGGCAGCGTGATCAGCCGGAACGTGCGCCACGGACCGGCACCCAGGTCCAGCGAGGCCTCCACCCAGGACGCCGGCAGCCGGCGCAGGCGGGCGACGACGTTGTTGTACACGACGACGACGCAGAACGTCGTGTGCCCGGCGACGATGGTCCAGAACGACAGCGCCACGCCGAGTGTCGCGAAGTACGACGCCATTGCCATGCCGGTCAGCACCCCCGGAAGGGCGAGCGGCAAGACCACGGCGAACTGCACTGCCTCCCGCGCCCCTCCACGCATCCGATGCACCGCCATCGCCGCGAGCGTGCCGAGGACCACCGCAAAAGCCGTGGCCAGGACGGCCAGTTCGACCGAGAGCAGCAGCGCCGCGCGCACCTCGGGGTCGGCCCAGGTTGCGGCGAACCATCTGGTCGAGAACGAAGCGATCGGCCAACCCTGGATGTTGCTGGCGGCAAAGGCGTGCACGGCGATGACCGCGATGGGCGCGAACAGGAACAGCAGGATCGCGGCCACCCAGGCGAGCAAGGCAGCGCGCGCGATCACAACGCCCGGAACGCGCCGGCCGCCCGCGCGGCCGCGAGGTAGAGCGCCATCACCAGCAGCGGCAACGTCGCGTAGGCGGCGGCAAACGGAATGTTGTTGGCGACGCCGACGCTGGAATAGACCACGTTGCCGATGAAGTCCGATCCCGGGCCGCCGACCAGCATCGGCGAGACGTAATCGCCCAGCGTCAGCGAGAAGGTGAAGATCGACCCCGCCGCCAGCCCCGGCAGCGCCAGCGGCAGCACCACGCGGCGCCACGTCCGCCAGCCGGCGGCGCCGAGGTCGGCCGAGGCTTCCAGCAACGCCGCCGGGATGCGCTCCACCGCCGCGTACAGCGGCAGGATCATGAACGGCAGCCACAGATAGCTGAACACCAGCCACATCGCCCAGTTCGAGTAGGCGATCGACTGCCCGTCGAACCCCGCCCGCGCCAGCGCCCAGTTCAGCACGCCGTCATGCGCCAGGATCAGCCGCCATGCGTAGACCCGCGCGAGGTAGCTCGACCACAGCGGGACCATCACGGCGGCGACCAGCGCCGCCCGCAGCCTTGGCCCGGCATGGCGCGCCAGGAACCAGGCGAACGGGAACGCCAGCACCGCGTCGGTCAGCGTCACCGCCGCCGCGACCGCCACCGTGCGCAGGGCGATGACGCGGTAGACGGCGGTGGTGGCGATCTCGGTGAAGTTGTCGAGCGTCCAGTCCGAGACGATCTCGCCGCTCAGCGAGTCGACGCGCCAGAACGCCGAGACGAACATCGCCGCCAATGCGGCCAGATACAGCGCCACGAACCACGCCGCCGGCGCCGACAGCAGCGCCGCGGTCGCCAGCGCCGGCCGCGCCCACAGCGTCAGCCCTTGATGTCCTGCCACGCCTTCTGCCAGGCGCCGTAGTCTAGGCAGGTGTCGCCGCCGCCATTGACGCCAGGGCCACACTGCTTGCGCGGCGTCTTCCAGAACGCGATCTTCTTGAAGTAGGCGGCGTCGGCGTTGCCGTGGTACTCGGCGCAGGAGCCAGCCTGCAGCGCGTCCATCTCGGCGCAGGCGCGCAGATTGGCCGGCGTCTCGCCGAACGCGAGTGCCTGCTGCGCCTGTACCTTGGGAGCGGTGACGTAGTTGATCCACCGATAGGCGCAGTTCGGATGCGCTGACTTGGCCGAGATCATCCAACTGTCGGCCCAGCCGGTCGCCCCCTCGGCCGGCAGCAGGTCGGCCACCGGAACCTTCGCCTGCTTCAGCGTGATGGTCTGGTACGGCCACGCGGCGCCGATCACCGCGTCGCCGTTCTTGTACAGGTCCACTTGGTCGGAGGCCAGCGCCCAGTACTTCTTGATCAATGGCCGCTGCCGCTTGAGCAACGCCACGGCCGCGTCCATCTGCTTGCGGGTCAGCTCGTACGGATCGGTGATGCCGAGGGCCGGTTGCGCGCGAGACAGATAGAGCGCGGCGTCGGCGATCTGGATCGGGTTGTCCGGCACCGTGACCAGGCCGGCGTACGCCTTGTCGTAGATCGCCGCCCACGAGGTCGGCGCCGGCGTCACCTTCGCGGTCTGGTACAGCAGCACGTTCGGCCCCCACTCGTACGAGACGCCGTAATGCGTGCCGTCCACGGTGTTGAAGGCGGGAGCTTGCAGGTCGGGGATGAAGTCCTTGGCGTGCGCGATCAGCGCCATGTCGATCGGCCGCACGTTGTGGCCGTAGATCAGCCGCAGCGTGGCGTCGCCGGAGGCGGACACCACGTCGTACTGCGCGCCGCCGCCCTGGCGCATCAGCGCCACCATCTCGTCGCTGCTGCCGGCGTATTTGCGGTTGACCGTGCAGCCGGTCTCGGCCTCGAACGGCTTCACCCAGTCGTCGGCGGCGTAGCCCTCCCAGGCGACGACGTTGAGCGCGCCCTCGCCCGGTCCGATCGTGGGCTCCGCCGCGCGTGCCGGCAGCGACAGCGCCATCGCCGCCGCGACCACCCAACGAACCACCATGCGCCTCACTCCCCGGTTGCCAACTCATGCGCGGCGTCGGGGCGCCACCCGGCGCGCACCGCCATGCCCGGCCGCCAGCGCGAACCGTCCGCCGCCGCGTTCTGCTCGACCACCGCGAGCGTGGTGCCGTCGGCCAGCTCGACGCCGTAGCGGGTGAACATGCCGAGGTAGCTGGCGCTGCGCACCACGGCGTTCGGGTCGTGCCCGCTCAGCGTCACCTTCTCCGGCCGCAGCACCAGCGTCCGGCCTTGGCGGTGCAACAGGTTGCTGGTGCCGATGAACCCGGCCACGAACGCGCTCGACGGGCGCTCGTACAATTCGTACGGCGTGCCGACCTGCTCGATCCGGCCGGCGTTGAACACAGCCACCCGGTCGCTCATGGTCAGCGCCTCCTCCTGGTCGTGTGTGACGTAGAGGAAGGTGATGCCGCTCGCCTGCTGCAATGCCTTGAGTTCGACCTGCATCCGGTGGCGCAGTTGCAGGTCCAGTGCCCCCAGCGGCTCGTCGAGCAGCAGCACGCGCGGCCGGTTGACCAGCGCGCGGGCCAGCGCCACCCGCTGCCGCTGCCCGCCGGAGAGCTGGCCCGGCTTGCGCGCGCCGTGTTCGGCGAGCTGCACCATCGCCAGCGCCTCGCCGACCCGCGCCGCCACCTCGGCATCCGGCAGCCGGCGCGCCCGCAGACCGTAGCCGACATTCTCGCGCAGCGTCAGGTGCGGGAACAGCGCGTAGTCCTGGAACACCGTGTTCACGTCGCGCCTGTATGGCGGCAGCCGCGTGACATCGGCGCCGTCGAGCTCGATCCGCCCGGCATCCGGCCGCTCGAACCCCGCGATCAGCCGCAACATGGTGGTCTTGCCGGAGCCGGACGGACCCAGGAAGGTGAAGAACTCGCCGGCCGCGATCTCGAGGTCGAGCCCCGCCACCGCCACCGCGGCGCCGAACGCCTTGCGCACGCCCGCCAGCCGGATGACCGGCCGGTTCACCCGTGGCGCACCATGACGTGCCGGGCCACCGTGTAGTCCTCCAGCGAAAGCCCGGACAGATCCTTGCCGTAGCCCGACTGCTTGAGCCCGCCATGCGGCATCTCGTTGGCCAGCATGAAGTGGCAGTTGACCCAGGTGCAGCCGTAGCGCAGCCGCGCCGCGGTCGCCATCGCGCGCGACACGTCGCGCGACCAGACCGAGGAGGCGAGGCCGTAATCGGAGTCGTTGGCCCAACCCACAGCCTGCTCGACATCGCCGAACCGCGTCACCGTCACCACCGGGCCGAACACCTCGCGGCGGATGATCTCGTCGTCCTGCGCCGCGCCGGCAATCACTGTCGGCTGGTAATAGAACCCGCCGGTGCCGAGCCGCCCGCCGGCCACCACCTCGACATGCGGCAGGCTGGCCGCACGCTCGACGAAGCCCGCGACGCGGCCCTGCTGACGGGCCGAAATCAGCGGCCCGATCTCGTTCTGCGTGTCGTCGGCGAGGCCGTGGCGCAGCGAGCCGGCGGCGCCCGACAGGTCGGCGACCAGCCGCTCGTAGATGCCGGAGCCGGCATAGACGCGGCAGGCGGCGGTGCAGTCCTGGCCCGCGTTGTAGAAGCCGAACGCCCGCAGGCCCTCGACCACGGCGCCCAAATCGGCGTCGTCGAACACGATCACCGGCGCCTTGCCGCCCAGTTCCAGGTGGGTGCGCTTGATGGTTCCGCCCGCCGCCGCCAGCATCTTGCGGCCGGTGCCGATGTCGCCGGTCAGGCCGATCATGTCGACCCGCCGATGGTCGACCAGGCGCTGCCCCACGCCCTCGCCGCGTCCGTGCACGATGTTGACCACGCCGGGCGGGAACAGCTCGGCCAGCATGGGCGCCAGGTGCAGCAGGCTGAGCGGCGTCATTTCGGACGGCTTGATCACCACGGCGTTGCCGGCCGCCAGCGCCGGCGCCAGCTTCCAGGCCGCCATCATCAGCGGGTAGTTCCACGGCGCCACCTGCGCCACGACGCCCACCGGGTCGCGCCGCACCATCGAGGTGTGGCCGCGCAGGTAGTCGCCGGCGAGCGGCCCGGTGCCGGAGCGGCAGGCGCCGGCGAAGAAGCGGAAACAATCGGCGATGGCCGGGATCTCGTCGCCCAGGAACAAATGGCGCGGCTTGCCGGTGTTGGCGCACTCGACGTCGGCGGTCGCCTCGGCCGTCGCCTCGATGTGGTCGGCCAATCTCAGCAGCAGGCCGCCGCGCTCCGCCGGCGTGGTGCGCGACCAGGCCTCGAACGCGACCCCTGCGGCCTCGACGGCGCTGTCCACCTGGGAAGGCCCCGCCTCGGCCACGGAAGCCAAATCGCCGCCGGTGCGCGGATCGAGCACCGCCAGCGCCTCGCCCTGCCCGGCTTCGAGCCGGCCGTCGATCAGGAGGCTGAGTTGCATTCGATGTCCTCCCGGGCGAACGCGCCGAGCCTATCGCTGTTGCCGAGCGGTTCACAACCCGGTGTGCCCCAATCGGCCCGCACCAGCGCCTCGACCACCCGCGCCGAGCTGACCACGCCGGGCACGCCGGCCCCCGGGTGCGTGCCGGCACCGGCCAGGTAGACATTGTCGAGGCCGGGGGCGCGGTTGTGGAAACGGAACCAGGCCGATTGCGTCAACAGCGGCGCCGCCGAGAAGCCGGCGCCGTGCACGCTGAGCAGCTCGTCGCGGAAATAGCTGGGATCGACCGCGAAGCACTGGGTCAAATGCCGCCGCAAGTCGGGCAGCTCGCGCGCCTCCAGGATGTCGAGCACCCGCTCGCGCAGCCTCGGGCCAGCCGTCCGCCAATCGACCGGCGCTTGCAGGTTGGGCACCGGCGCCAGGACGTAGAAGCTGTCGTGTCCCGGTGGCGCCATGCCCGGGTCGGTCGCGGTCGGGCGGTGCAGGTAGAGGCTGGTGTCGTCCGACAGCACGCCCTGGTCGAACACCTCGCGCAGCAGCGCCTCGTAGCGCTCGCCGAACAGGATGGTGTGGTGCCGGGTGTCGGGATAGGTGCGGTCGGTGGCGAAGTAGAGCACGTACAGGCCCATCGAGAACCGCAGCCGCGGCGGCTTCTGCCAGGGCGGCAGCCGCGCGCGCGGCAGCAGGTCGCGGTAC
>CAXTVL010000031.1:0-15613 GCA_964247515.1 uncultured Acetobacteraceae bacterium
AGAACATCGGGAAGATCACGAAGTTCATGACGCCAGCGAAGTTCTCCAACTGCCGCACCACCGAGGACAGCACCAGGCCGAGTGCTCCCAGCATCAGCCCGGAGAGCACCAAGGCCGGCAGCACGGTCGCGTAGCCGAGCGGCGGCGGCTCGATCTCCCAGAACCAGGCGATCGCCAGGAACAGGTATGCCTGCACGACCGAGACGGCGACCCCGGCGAGCAACTTGGACAGCAGCAGGAACCAACGCGGCAGCGGGCTCACCATCAGCGTCTTCATGCTGCCCATCTCGCGGTCGTAGACCATCGACAGCGAGCTCTGCATCCCGTTGAACAACTGGATCATCGCGATCAGGCCGGGCGCGATGTAGACCTCGTACGGGACGTAGGTTTCGTATGGCGGGATGATCGAGACGCCGAGCACGAAGCGGAACCCGGCGGCGAAGATCGCGAGCCAGATCAGCGGCCGCACCAGCGCCGAGACGAAGCGCCCGCGCTGGTGTACCCAACGCAACCCCTCGCGCCGCACGATGCCCGACAGGCATGTCGCGTATTGCGCCGCCCTCAAGGCGAACGGTCCTGCACCATCCGCCCGAACGCCTCGGACAGCGTGGCGACGCCCTGCTCCGCCACCAGTTCGGCGACGCTGGAATCGGCCAACACCCGCCCGCGGTGCAGCACGATGACCCGCGCCCCCTCCCCGGCCTCGTCGATCAGGTGGGTCGCCCACAACACCGCCAAGCCACGCTCGGCGCAGAGGCCGCGGACGTGGCGCAGCAGGAACGCGCGACTCTCGACGTCGAGGCCCGCGGTCGGCTCGTCGAGCAGCAGCAGCGCCGGATCGTGCAACAGGGCGCGCGCCAGTTCGACCCGCCGGCGCTGGCCGCCGGACAGTGCGCGCACCCGGTCGCGCCGGCGCGCCAGCAACCCCACGCGATCGAGCTCGGCGTCCGACCGCGCCACGGCCTGCCGCCGCGCGATCCCGTGCAGCGCCGCGTGGTACAGCATGTTCTGCTGCACGGTGAGGTCGAGGTCGAGTGTGGGTTGCTGGAACACCACCCCGATGCGCGCCAGCGCCGCCGACGGGTTGGCGCGGAACGCCTCTCCGAACACCGCGACGCGGCCCTCGTGCGCGTGGTAGAGCCGCGTCACCAGCGCGAACAGCGTGGTCTTGCCGGCGCCGTTCGGCCCCAACAGCACGGTGAAGTCGCCGGGCGCCAACGAGAACCCGACATCGTGCAGCACCGTCCGGCCGCCGAGCCGATGCCGCAGGCCGCTCACCTGCAGCGCCGGCGGCGCCAACTCCGGGTCCGTGCGCGCCAGCATCAGGGGACGTCGACCACGCCCCAGGGCAGGCGGCCGACCGGGACCGACTTCGTGACCCGCAGCGCCGCGACGTCGATCGCCGAGAGGTCGTTGCTGACGCCGTTGGTCGTGAACAGGCGGCGGCCATCGGCCGAGAACGCGAGGTTCCACACCCGCTGGCCCACCAGCAGGTATTTCTTGACCTTGAAGCTATGCGCGTCGACCACCGCGACGCGGTTGGCCGGCCCCAACGCCACGAACGCCAAGGATTGGTCGGCGGCGATCGCGATGCCGACCGGCTGGACCGACTCCGCCGGCACGCCTGGGATGGCGAACGCGATGGTGTCGAGGATCTTGTGCGTGGCGTTGTCGATCACCGCGACAGTGCCGCCGACTTCCGAAGAGACCCAGACCTGCTTGCCGTCGGCGGTGAAGCGCGCCACCCGCGGCCGGCTGCCGACCAGCACGTTGGCCACGACCGCATGGGTCAACGGGTCTATGAAGTGCGCCATACTCGTGGTCTCGGAGGTGTTGACCACGGTGCGCCCGTCGGGGCTCACACCCACGCCCTCCGGCTCGACGCCGACACCGATCTCGTTGACGATACGGGCCGAAGCGATATCCAGCACCGACATCATGCTGTCGTTTTCGTTGGAGACGTACAGCGTCTTGCCCTCCGGACTGAGCGCGAACGTCTCAGGGTCGGGGCCGCTCGGCAGCACTCGCGTCACCGTCAGGCTGGCCAGGTCCAGCACCTCGATATGGTCGCTGTCGCTGGTGCAGACGTAGAGGCTGCGGCCATCCTTCGCGAGGGCGATGCCGCGCGGCCGGTCGCCGACCTTGACCGTGGCGGTGGTCTTGAGCGTGTCGGCATCGAGCACGGTGATGGTGTTGTCCTTCTCGTTGGACACCAGCAGTCGTTCGGCGCGCGCGCCCTGCGCGAAGCCCAGCGCCAGCGCCAGCGCCAGCGCTAACGCGAACCTTGAAGATGACATCTCGTCTCCGGTTGATCGATGCCGAGCGTGTCCAACTCGGAGGACTGGTGCAGGTAGCCGGGCTGCGGCGAGACCGAGACCAGGCTGCGGGAGTCGGCCAACAGCACCGGCTGGCGCAACTGGCCGTCCCATGCGCGGAAGGTGAGCCGGGCACCCTTGAACGCCGCCAACTGGAAAGCGGGACTGTGCAAATACCGGATGATTGCCGGCGCGTCGGTGGCGCTGACGCGCGCCGCCGCCTCGCCCACCGCGCGCACCGCCATCCAGGCGCCGTAATCGCGCGGCGTCATCGGCCGTTGCGCCAGCTTCAGGAACCGCGATTGCAGTTGCGTGCCACCCCACTGCTCGAACGGCCTGGCCCAGGCGGTTGGCGTGAGCCCGCTGGTCCCTGCCACCGGCCGTGGGTCGGCGGTGCGGAAGGCGATGTCGTCGCCGAAATCGCCGGTGCTGTCGGCCACTACCAGGACGTCGTAGCGGAGGCCCTGGGTGAACCGCGCCACCTCGGCGCCGATGGTGACGTGCCCGGTGTCGGTACGCTGCGCGCCGGGGGCGAAGGTCCAGGGCTTGTCGGCGACGATGCGGAGCTGGAACTTGCGCGCCGAGCCGCGCAGCGCGTCGGCGTACAAGTGGTCGGTGTCGGTCGGCCCCGCGACCAGCAGCAGGTCGCGCCAGCGCTTGACCGCCAGGAACTGCATCAGCGCGTCCGCAAGCATGGCCCGGCTGGGCAGCAGATGCAGCACGTTGGCGCGGCAGTCGGGGCCGCGCAACGCATCGTCCTCGCTGGTCGCGTCGAGCAGCAACGCGTCTCGCAGTTCCGGCAGGCCAGCCACTTGCAGCAGCGACGCCGCCGGCAGGTCGGTGACGATGATGCGCGAGCCTTGCGCCGCGAGCTTGCGCGCGGCGTCCATCACCGCAGCCGGGTCGGACAGCACGATTTCGTCGAGATGGTAGTCCTGGTGCAGGAAGCGGCCGGTGGTCTGGTCGTCGATCAAGGCGAGGCGCGCGCCCAGCACGCCCTCGTGCGCCGGGGGCGGATCGAGCGTGCTGGCCGCCACCGACGGCTTGGCGACGAGCGCCAGATAGGCGATGTCGACAGCGGCCGGCGCGTCGCCAGCCATGGCCGGCGTCAGTGCCGCGCACACCGCAAGCGCCAAGCCCAGCATCGCTCTCATCCGTTCCCCGTCCGGCGGCGGCAGGTTGTGCTCGCCAGCCCGTTGCCATGACAATGCACGCCCACTCCGGTCTTGTCAGCCCTGCACGAGGACCACCGCACGATGAAACTCTGGCTCCTTGTGCTGCTGTGCGCCGCTTCATCTCCGGTGACGGCGGCGGAGACGCTCGCGGTGTTCGATTTCACCCTCGTCAACACCTCGCCCGCCGCCTCGACGCCCGAGGAACTCGCCAGGCTGCGTAGTCTGGACCGGCAGCTCCACGACGACCTGGCACACCGCTACGCCCTGGTCGACATGGCGCCGGTGCGAGGTGCAATGGCCCGCGTCGGCGCCATCCGCGGCTGCAACGGCTGCGAACTGGACATGGCGCGCGAGCTCGGCGCCGGCCTCGCGGCGTATGGCTGGGTGCAGAAGGTCAGCAACCTGATCCTGAACATCAATTTGGTTATCGAGGACGCGGGCAGCGGCCGCGTCGTCCGCGCCGGCAGCGTCGACATCCGTGGCAACAACGACGAGTCGTGGCGCCGGGGCCTCAGGTACTTGCTGGAGGAGCGGCTGTTCCGCGAGCAGTAGGCAGGCGCTACTTCAGCGTGCCCAGGTAGGCGATCACGTTCGCCCGGTCCTGATCGCTCTTGAGCCCGGCGAAGATCATCTTGGTGCCGGACACGACGCCGCGTGGGTTGACCAGGTAGTGATCGAGCGTCGGCGGGTTCCAGGTGACGTTGTAGCCGGCCATGGCGGACGAATAATTGTACGAGGCGATGCTGTGCGACGACCGGCCGACCACGCCGTAGAGGCTGGGCCCAACCTTGTTCTCGCCTTGCTTGACGGAGTGGCAGACAGCGCATTTGTGGAACACCGCCTGTCCGGCGACAGCGTCGCCCTCGGCGCGGGCGGCGCCGGTGGCGAGTGCGATGGCTGCGGCGAGGCTCCAGGCTGTCGTGTTGGGCATCGTTCCTCCTGCCGCCGCCTTGCTGGCGCGGTCATGGACTCGACTATGCCACCTTCGGCCGGCCTGTCGAGTTGGCGTGGCATCATTGCTTGGCTGGCATTCGGTGTCTAGGATGCGGCCAACAATAAGAGGGAGGATACCATGCCGGTGCTCGCGGTGATGTATCCCAACGCGGACGGAGCCAAGTTCGATCACGACTACTACATGCGATCGCACATCCCGATGGTGCGGCGGCTGTGGTCGCCGCTGGGCTTGCAGGAGCTTACTGTGACGCGCGGCATCGCCGGGCCAGATGGTGCCGCGCCGGCCTACATGGCGGTGGCCCAACTCACCTTCGCCTCGATGGACGCGTTCAAGGACGCTGCGGCGCAGCACGGCGAGGAAATCTTCGCCGACATTCCGAAGTTCACGGACGCCAAGCCGGTGATGCAGTTCGGCGAAACGGCGTAAGCGACACCGTGCGTTCCGTTCTGATCGGTGGGGCCGCGATGTTCGCGATGGCGGGCATGGCGGACGCCGCGGGAGGGATGCAGTTCTGGAACCTGACCTCCAGTACCATCACCGGCTTGTCCTTGGCGCCAGCCGGCACAATGGCGTTCGGACCCAACCAGTGCGCCCATGACAAGGACGGCTCGGTGGACCACGACGAGCGCCTGAGGCTGGTGGACGTCGCGCCTGGCCGCTATGACGTGCGCGTGACCGACCGCAAGGGCCGCGTCTGCCTGGCGCGCGACGTCACGGTCAAGCCTGGCGGCCCATACGCGTTCTCCTTGTCGGACGACGACTTGCGTGAATGCCGTTAAATGTTGATCGGGAGAAATTCAAGCTGTCCGGGACAGCGACTTGGCACAATGACGCACCGGTAGGCTTGACCGCGTAATGCTGGCCTCCATACTATCGACTGCCACCACAGCAAGAAGAACGGAGAACCCCGATGGCCTGGAAAACCCCGAAGATCGTCGAAGTGGCACTCGGTGCCGAGATCAACTCCTACGCCTGCGCCGGCCTGAAGTAAGACCTCGACCGACGTTTGGCCTCCTGTGCGGCGATCCGCACGGGAGCCCGGCGTCGACCGACCCTGCAAGCCGATGCAAGCGATCGTGTTGGGTTCCGCCGCCGGCGGCGGCTTTCCGCAGTGGAACTCGAACGGCATTGGTTGCCGCCGCGCCCGAGCGGGCAACGCCCACGCGCGTTCCCGCACACAGGCTTCGATGGCGGTCAGTGCTGACGGCGAACGCTGGACAGTACTGAACGCTTCGCCGGATTTGCGCCAGCAGATCGAGGCAACGCCGCCCCTGCACCCGCGCCACGGCGTACGCTCCAGTCCGATCGGCGCAGTGGTGCTGACTGGTGCGGAAGTGGATGTGATCGCAGGACTGCTGATCATGCGGGAGCGGCAGCCATTCGCCCTCTACGCGACCCCGGCCACCCACGCCGTGCTGGACGCCAACCCCATTTTCGAGGTGTTGGCGAGAGATGTCGTCGGCCGGCGCCCGATGCACATGGACCAGCCATGCCACATCTCCCAGGGCGATGACGCGCCCGGCGGCTTGACGGTCACAGCGTTCGTGGTGCCCGGCAAGGTGCCGCTGTTCCTGGAACGGCCCGACTCCGCCCCGGATCTCACGGAGACCGACCAGACCGTCGGCCTCGCGGTCAACGCCGGAGGCGAGACGCTGTTCTACATCCCGGGCTGCGCCGCCATGACGCCCGCCCTGGCCGAGCGGCTGCGCGGTGCGGCGCTGGTGTTGTTCGATGGCACGCTGTGGACCGACGACGAACTGCCGCGGGCTGGGATCGGCACCAAGACCGGCCGGCGGATGGGGCACATGAGCGTCTCCGGTCCGGACGGCGTACTGGCGGCGTTCGCCGACCTGGGCGTGCGGCGGAAGGTTCTGTTGCATATCAACAACTCCAACCCGATCCTGCTCGACGACTCGCCGGAGCGCGCCGAGGTCGAGGCGGCCGGCTGGCAGGTGGCGTTCGACGGCATGGAGTTGCGGCTGTGAGCGAACGCATCCTGTCGCCGGCCGAGCTGCGCGAGGCGCTACGTGCGGTGGGCGCCGAGCGCTACCACAACCTGCATCCGTTCCACCGCAAGCTGCACGGCGGCGCGCTGTCGCGCGGCCAGGTGCAGGCCTGGGCGCTGAACCGCTACTACTACCAGAGCCGCATCCCGGCCAAGGATGCGACACTGATCGCCCGACTGCCCACCGCCGAGCTGCGCCGGGCCTGGCGCTCGCGGCTCGATGACCACGACGGCACGGCACCCGGCGAGGGTGGCGTCGCACGCTGGCTGAGGCTGGCCGAGGGCGTGGGCCTCGATCGCGCGACGGTCGAGAGCACCGACGCCGTCCTGCCCGCCACGCGCTTCGCGGTGGATGCCTACGTGGCGTTCGTGCGTGACCGATCGCTGCTGGAGGCGGTCGCCTCGTCGCTCACCGAGATGTTCTCGCCCAGCATCATCGCCGAGCGGGTCTCCGGGATGTTGGCCAACTACGACTGGGTGACGCAGGACACGTTGGCGTATTTCACCCCCCGGCTGACCCAGGCGCGCCGCGACGTCGATGTGGCACTGGCCTATGTTGACGAACACGCCACCACACGCGCGTTGCAGGCTCAGGTGCTGGCCGCGTTGCGGTTCAAGTGCGACGTGTTATGGGCGCAACTGGACGCGTTGCACCACGCCTATGTCGAGCCCGGCTTGGTGCCGCCCGGCGCCTTCGTGCCCTTGGCATGAACGCCGTCCCGGCGTTCAACCGCGGCTTCCGGCTGCGCTTCGACCCGGTGCGCGCCGCCTGGGTGGTGCTGGCGCCGGAGCGGTTGTTCCTGCTCGACGAGCCGGCGGTCGAGGTGCTGAAGCTGGTCGACGGCGTCAGCACGGTCGCGATGATCGTGGACAGCCTGGCGCAGCGCTACGACGCGCCGCGCGACACCATCGCCGCCGATGTCGGCGCGATGCTGCAAGACCTGTCCGACAAGGGAGCGATCCGACTGTGAACGCAATCGCCGCCCCCCTGGCGCTGCTGGCGGAGCTGACCCATCGCTGCCCGTTGCAATGCCCGTATTGCGCCAACCCGCTGGCGCTGGAACGCGCGGCGGCGGAGCTCGATACCGCGACCTGGCTGCGGGTGCTGGACGAGGCGGCGGCGTTGGGTGTGCTGCAGGTACATCTCTCCGGTGGCGAGCCGTGCGCGCGGCGCGACCTGCTGGAGCTGGTGCGCCGCGCCGCCGGGCGCGGGCTGTACAGCCACCAGATACCCTCCGGCGTCACGCTCGACGCGCCTGCGCTGCACGCCTTGGCCGCTGCCGGCCTCGACCATGTGCAGCTCAGCTTTCAGGACGCGGAGCCAACCGAGGCCGACCGCATCGGCGGCACTCGCGGCGGCCACGCGCGCAAGCTGGCGGTGGCGGCGTTGATCCACGATACCGGCCTGCCGCTCACCGCGAACTTCGTGGTGCACCGGCAGAACCTGGCGCGGCTGCCCGACATGCTGGCGCTGGGCGAGACGATGGGCGCCAGCCGGATCGAGATCGCGCACGTGCAGTATTACGGCTGGGCGCTCAAGAACCGCGACGCGCTGATGCCGACCCGGGCACAGCTCGACGCCGCCAATGTGGCGGTGGCGGCGGCGCAGGCGCGGCTGCGCGGCCGGGTCACGGTCGACTACGTGGTGCCGGACTACCACGCGGCGCGGCCCAAGGCCTGCATGGGCGGCTGGGCGCAGCGGCTCATCAACATCACGCCCGCCGGCGTCGCGCTGCCGTGCCATGCCGCCGAGACCCTGCCCGGCTTCGCGTTCCCCTCGGTGCGCAGGCACTCGCTGGCGGCGATCTGGCACGAGGATCCCGGCTTCGCGCGGTTCCGCGGCACTGGCTGGATGCCGGAGCCGTGCCGGTCGTGCGACCGCCAGGAGATCGACTGGGGTGGCTGCCGCTGCCAGGCGTTCGCCCTCACCGGCGACGCCGCCGCCACCGACCCGGCCTGCGCGTTGTCGCCCGAACATCATCTGATGGCCGAGGCGGTGGCGCGCTCGGAAGGCGCCGCCGCCGAGCTCGTCTACCGGCGCCTGCGCGTGCCAGAGCCGGCGGCGTGAAGCGACGGCGCCTGCTGCTGACCGCGGCCGCCGCGACGGCCGTGCCCGCTCCCGGCCGCGCCATGCCCGCCTTCTCGACCGTCGAGGTCGCTCCGGGCATCCATGTCCGCCAGGGCGTCCACGAGGAGGCGACGCAAGCCAACCAGGACGGCATCGCCAACATCGGCTTCGTGGTCGGTGACGCCGCGGTCGCGGTGATCGACCCCGGCGGCAGTCGCTTCGACGGCGAGGCGCTGCGGACGCGCATCCGTCAGGTGACGGGGCTGCCGATCCGCTACGTGGTGATGACGCACCTGCACCCGGACCACGTGTTTGGCGCCGTGGCGTTCGCGGCCGACCGTCCCGCCTTCGTCGCGCACGCCCGGATGGCGGCGATGCTGGAGCAGCGTGGCGGCTATTACCGCACGCACCTGGTCGAGGCGCTGGGCGCGGCGTGGGCCGGCGACATCGTGGCGCCGACGATGCCGGTCGCCGACGTCGCGGAGCTCGACCTGGGCGGGCGCACGCTGCGGCTGCGGGCGCACGCGACGGCGCACACCGACAACGACCTATCGGTGTTCGACGCGATGACCGGCACGCTCTGGGCCGGGGACCTGCTGTTCGTGGACCGGGTGCCGGCGTTGGACGGCAGCGTCGTGGGCTGGATGGCCGAATTGCGGCGACTGCGGGAATTGCCGGCACGGCGGGCGGTGCCGGGGCACGGTCCCGCAATGGTCGCGTGGCCCCATGCCGCCGCGGACGAGGACCGCTACCTCTCCACGCTGGTCCGCGAGATCCGCGCGATCCTGGCGCGCGGCGGCGAGATCGAGACGGCGGTCGAGACCGTGGGCCGGTCGGAACGCGACCATTGGGTGCTGTTCGACGCCTATCACGGCCGCAACGTGACCACCGCGTTCCAGGAACTCGAATGGGAGTAAGACCATGAGGGCGTTGCTGCTGGCGTTCGGCTTGGCTTGCCTGGCGAGCCTGCCGGCCCATGCCGAGGAGGACGACGCCACCCGCGCCGAACGGTGGCAGGACCTCAAGCACGCGGTGTTCGGCGACCGTGCGGTGATCGACGACAGCGCCAAGCTGGTGCTGGACGCGCCGGGCCGGGCGCAGGACGCGGCCCTGGTGCCGATCGCGGTGACGCTGCGCGACCCCGGTGGCCTGCCCGCGGACAAGGTGACGGCGCTCTACGTCATCGTCGACGAGAACCCCTCGCCACTGGCCGGCACGTTCCATTTCGGCCCGCTGGCCGACCCGCGCAGCCTCAAGACCCGGGTGCGCGTCGACCAATACACCCTCATGCACGCCGTGGCCGAGACCGCCGACGGACGGCTGTTCGCGACGTCGCGCTTCGTCAAGGCGGCCGGCGGCTGCTCGGCGCCGTCGACCAAGGACCCGACCCTCGCGGCGGCGCGGCTCGGCCGGATGAAGGCGCGGCTCGAAGGCGACGCGCCGCTGGCCGAGGGCCGGCCGGCCACGGTGCAGCTCCTGGTCAGCCACCCCAACAACAACGGGATGCAGGTCGACCAGCTCAGCCACATTTTCATCCCCGCGCGCTTCATCCAGGACATCGACGTGCGCTACGGCGACCAGCTCGTCTTCAAGGTCGACACCGACATCTCGTTGAGCGAAGACCCGGTCATCACCTTTGGCTTCACGCCGCGCGGGCCTGGTCCGCTGCGGGTGCGGATGCTCGACAGCAAGCGCGCCATCTTCAGCCAGGAGTTCCCGTTGGACGCCAGACGGAGCTGACGCGGTCAGCGCTTGCCAGGGTCGTCACGCAAGAGTGTGATGACCCGACGGGATCGAGCCAGGGAACTGGCCAAGGGGGAAACGATGGCGAACACGGTCCAGATACATCCGTTGGTCGATGACGGCGTGAAGCCCGGGACCTCGGGTTTCGCGGGCGGCACCCTGACCTGCCATTGCACCGAGCGGCCGGCGACGGTCTCGGTGAAGGCGAACGTCATGCACAACCATGTCTGCGGCTGCACCCGTTGCTGGAAGCCGGGCGCCGCCTTCTCGCTGGTGGCGGTGGTGCCACGTGACAGCCTGACCGTCACCGGGAACGCCGACAAGCTGGCGGTGGTCGATCCCGGCGCCACGATCCAGCGGCACGCTTGCACCGGCTGCGGCGTCCATATGTTCGGGCGGATCGAGAACCAAGCGCACGCGTTCTACGGATTGGATTTCGTGCATCCGGAACTGTTCGGCGAGGCCGGATGGGCCGCCCCCGAGTTCGCGGCGTTCGTCTCGTCGGCGATCGAGGGCGGGGTGGCACCCGAGGCGATGGGCGACATTCGGGGACGGCTCAAGGAACTCGGCCTGGAGCCGTACGACTGCCTGTCACCGCCACTGATGGACGCCATCGCCACCCATGCGGCGAAGGCGGCGCGCGCCTAGCGGCTGCTGGGCAGCATCCGTCCGAGCACGCCGTCGCGCCAGAGATAGCGGTGGATCAACGCCGCGCTGGCGTGCACGCCGGCCACCGCCAGGATGATCCACCCGACGGTGCCGTGGATGCCCTGCCACTGCTCGCCGAGATCGTGGTTGGCGGGATCGTAGGCAGGGATGGTGAACCAGTTGAAGATGCTGTCGCCTTGCGTCCACACCACGATGAAGCCGAGCAGCACCATGGCGATCAGCAGGGCGTAGAGACCCCAATGCGTCGCCTTGGCCAGCACGTTGACCACGCCCTTGTCGGCCAGCGGCAGGCGCCGCCCCTCGGTCAGCCGCCAGGCAATGCGCGCCACCAGCAACACCGCGAGGACCGTGCCGAAGATGATGTGCAAGGACTTGGCGTCGACCCGAAGCTCATGGGTCGGGAACCAGTCGATGGTTTGCGCGCCAAGCCATTGGGCCACGACCAGGACCGCCGTGGCCCAATGGAAAAACATCGTCCTAGAATCGTAGCGTTGGGCGGCGGTGTCGACAGGCTGCATCGGGTGGCTCCGGGATGAGAATACTATCGGCGTCGATGGAGATGCGACGGAAGCAGGAGCTTGCAATCCGTTTGCGCGGCCATGTTGCGAAGTGTTCACCTGCGGCGCGCCAGGAAGTCGGCGACCGCCGCCAGCGTCGCCTCCGAAGCGTGGTGCTCCATCCCTTCGGCGTCGGCCTCCGCCGCTTCCGCCGGCACGCCCACGAACAGCAGCAACTCGACCATCAGCCGGTGCCGGGCGCGCACCCGCGCCGCCAGCTCGTGTCCGGTCTGGGTGAGGAAGATGCCGCGGTACGGGCGCGCGGTCGCTAGGCCCTCGCGCTTCAGCCGGGCGATGCACTTGAGCGCCGTCGGATGCGTGACGCCCAGCCGCTTGGCCACTTCGGTCGCGCGCGCCTCGCCATGGGCGGCCAGCAAATCGTCGATCAACTCGACATAGTCCTCGAGAAGCGCCGCCGAGCGCGCGCTACGCGCCTTGCCGAACCGCAGCGCCTGGGTCGGCTCCTCGGGCATCGCGGTCGCGCGTGCCATCAGCATTGGTTCTCCGAGTACGTCGCCGCTTGTAGCAGGCTTGCGGTCCTTCACGCCATTATGAAGCCGCAGCCCTCCTACCAAGCCTCATACGGGAATAGATGCCGCTTGACCGGAATATAGCCAAGGCTACAACCCGGCGCATCCCTGGAGGCTTCGTGAGCAGCAACGCCATGACTCGCCCGTCCCGCCCGCCTGACGCCCCGGACGTGGCGCGCGAGGAGAGGCTGCGCGCGCGCGACCGGGTGCGGATCGCGCAGGCGCGCAGCTCCGGGCGCCCCTGGCGCCTGGTGTGGCTGTTGGGCGGGCCCGGCGTGCTGGTGATGGTGGGCGAGAACGCCGGCCCGAGCATGGTGTCCTACGCCACCACCGGCGCCAGCTACGGTGTCGGCTTCTTCGTCCCGTTCATCCTGCTCACCTTCGCCATGTCGTTCGTCGTGCAGGAGATGACGGTGCGGCTCGGCATCGCCACCGGGCGCGGCCATGCCGAGCTGATCTTCCAGCGCTTCGGCCCGGCTTGGGGCTATTTCGCGATGGCCGACCTGGTGTTCGGCAACCTGCTGACGCTGGTGACGGAGTTCATCGCGATCCAGGCCGGCGGGTTGTATTTCGGGCTGCCGGCCTGGCTGTCGGTGACGGCGGGCGCCACGCTGGTGATCGCCTCGCTGGCGCTGCGCCGCTACGCCACCTGGGAGCGCAGCGTGCTGGCCCTGGCGGCCGCCAATTTGCTGTTCGTTCCGGCGGCGCTGTTCGCCCACCCCGACGGCGCCGCGCTGGCACACGCGCTGGCCCGTTGGGGACCGCTGCCCGGCGGGTTCGACCGCGCCTTCGTGACCCTGCTGCTGGCCAACATCGGCGCCACGGTGACGCCGTGGATGATCTTCTTCCAGCAGAGTGCCGTGGTCGACAAGGGCCTGGGACGGGCGGACCTGGCGCACGGACGGCTCGACACCGCCCTCGGCGCCCTGGTCGCGGCGGTGGCGGCGATCGCGGCGGTGGTCGCGACGGCGCCGCTGTTCGCCGCCCATGTCGACGTCTCCCGTTTCGCCAGCGGGGCCGATTTCGCCACCGCGCTGCGCCCGTTGCTGGGCCGGACCGGCGCCACGCTGTTCGCGCTCGGTATCGTCGAGGCCGGGCTGGTGGCGGCGATGGCGATCTCGACCAGTTCGTCGTACGCGTTCGCCGAGACGCTGTCGGCGCGGCACAGCCTCAATCTCGGCTTCGCCCAGGGGCGGCTGTTCTACGGCACCGCCATCGCCTCCACCCTGGCGGCGGCGGCCGTGGTGCTGATCCCGGGCGCGCCGCTGCTGGCGGTGACGCTCACCGTCAACGTGGTCGCCACACTGCTGATGGCGCCCGCCCTGCTGTTCCTGCTGCTGCTGGTCAACGACCGCGAGATCATGCAGGGTCTGGCGAACGGCTGGCGCGGCAATCTGGCCGGCGGCACGATCGTGGTCGCGATCTCCATGGTGGGCGCGTTCTACGGACTGATTACAGTGTTCCCGGCGCTGCTGGGCGGCTAGGGGGCGCGATGGCGCAGACGACCCAACACTCGCCCGCGACACTGCCGCCGTTGCCGCGCCGGACCCTCGGACGCGGCACCTGGGCGTTGCTGGTGTTGCTGCGGGTCTACGTCTTCGTGGCGATCCCGATCGTCGGCTACGCCTTCGTGCGTGCCCTGTCCGTGGCGCATCCCTAGCGACTGGCGGGCGTGCCCGTTGTAAGCGACGCCGATTGAAGGAGTGCGCGTGCATGTGCGGCATCGTCGGTCTGTTCTTGAAGGACCGCATGTTGGAGCCGGAGCTCGGCCGGCTCACCGCCGGGATGCTGGGCGTGCTGTCGGACCGCGGCCCGGACAGCGCCGGCTTCGCGGTCTACGGCGCGGCCACCGCCGGCTCGGTGAAGCTCACGCTGCGCGGCCCGGAAGACGCCGATTTCGCCGCCATCGGCCACGAACTCGGCGCCGGCGTGACGTTGCGCGGCGACCACGCGCTGCTGACCTTGCCGGCCGACCAGGAGACGGCGGCGCGGGCACGCCTCGTCGCGCTGTCGCCCGCGACGCGGGTGGTCGGCGCCGGTCGGCGGATGGAGCTGTACAAATCGGTCGGCCGGCCGCAGGAGGTGGCGGCGCGGCTCGGCCTCCCCGCGATGTCCGGCAGCCACGCCATCGGCCACACCCGGATGGCGACCGAGAGCGCCGTCACCACCGCCGGCGCGCACCCGTTCTCGACCGGGCGCGACCAGTGCCTCGTCCACAACGGCAGCCTGTCCAACCACAACGGCTGGCGCCGCGCGCTGCGGCGCGAAGGCCAGTCGTTCGAGACCGAGAACGACACCGAGGTGGCCGCCGGCTACCTGTCCTGGCGGCTGGCGCGCGGCGAGCGGCTGGACGCGGCGCTGGACGCCGCACTGGGCGACCTCGACGGTTTCTTCACCTTTGTCGTCGGCACCGAGAACGGCTTCGGCGTGCTGCGCGACCCGGTCGCCTGCAAGCCGGCGGTGCTGGCCGAGACCGACCGCTATGTGGCGTTCGGCAGCGAGTACCGCGCGCTGGTCGACCTGCCCGGCATCGAGGACGCGGACGTGTTCGAGCCGGCGCCGGCGCGGGTCTATTTCTGGGAGCGCGCGGCTTGAGTCCCGACTTCTCGCAAGAGGTGGTTGACCTCGCCGAAACCTCCTTGCGCGAGCTGCACGCGACCCTGCACGCGCTGCCGGCGGACACCAACCGGACCGGCTGGCTGCTGCGCAACCCGCGCGGCAAGCACGCCGTGGCGGTCGGCTTGTCGGCGCCGCTCGATGTCACGGTCGCCGGCCATTGCGGCTACTACGCCGCGGGCATGAACCAGCGCTCCCGGGTCACCATCCGCGGCAACGCCGGGCCGGGAGTGGCGGAGAACATGATGTCGGGCGAGGTGCGCGTCACCGGCGACGCCAGCCAGTATGCCGGCGCCACCGCGCATGGCGGCCTGCTGGCGATCGGCGGCAACGCCGGCGCGCGCTGCGGCATTTCCATGAAGGGCGTCGACATCGTAGTGCGCGGCAATGTCGGCCATATGAGCGCGTTCATGGCGCAGGCCGGCAACCTGGTGGTGTGCGGCGACGCCGGCGAAGCGCTGGGCGACAGCCTGTACGAGGCGCATCTTTACGTGCGCGGGCAGGTCGCCAGCCTGGGTGCCGATTGCGAACAACAACCGATGACCGGCGACGACCGCGCGACGGTGGCGGCGCTGCTGGCCCGGGCCGGGTTCGACGACGTGGACGCTGGCGATTTCCGCCGTTACGGCTCGGCCCGTCGGCTCTACAACTTCCATGTCGACCACGCGGGAGCGTATTGATGGCCACGGTGCCTCGCCTGTCGGCCACCTTCGACCCGCACACCATGGCGGAAATCCGTCGCGCCGCCGCGACCGGCATCTATGACATCCGTGGCTTCGGGGCCAAGCGTAAGCTGCCGCATTTCGACGACCTGCTGTTCCTCGGCGCCTCGATCTCGCGCTACCCGCTCGAAGGCTACCGCGAACGCTGCGGCACCGACGTGACGCTGGGCGGCCGGTTCGCGTCCAAGCCGCTGCATCTGAAAATTCCGGTCTGCATCGCCGGCATGAGCTTCGGCGCCCTCTCCGGCAACGCCAAGG